>JAGOJI010000166.1 GCA_017995195.1 Cloacibacterium sp. | reverse complement strand
CGCGCCTACAACCGCACCGAATTTGTGGAGCAGCGCCGCGCCATGCTGCAAGCCTGGGCCAACTACCTGGACACCTTGCGCCGGGGCAATGTGCTGCCACTGCGGGCACACAGCGGCTAGGCCCGGCCACAGCCCGCCACCGCCAGCCGAACCACACCAGCCGCCCACCGGGGCGGCTTTTTTGTGCCCTTGCACCAACAGGTGTCGTTTTGTTACAACGAGATTTACTTCCGGCGCTGTTCCCAAAAAACCGTGGGAACGTGGAAACAAACAAGGTAGAAAGGCTGGAAACGCTGATCTGACAAGCGCTAGGCGCTATCAAAAGCTGTGGGAACAGACTGGGAACAAGATGGGAACAGAGTGGGAACAATCAATATAAGTAGATATTTATACAAATATTTTTATTATTCTTCGAATGTTTGAACGCATCAGAAATCCATAAAAGCGCTGTAAATATATACAGTCTCAACATTCATAGAGCCGATGAGTGCACCAAAATCAACTAATCCGTTGGGAGCAGCACAGCCAAATAAGGCTGGCGCTCAGACCTTTGCAAAATACGAATATCAATATCATTGGGCGTTATGCAAAATAATTGATCGCCATTTAGAAGAGAAAGATTATGTTATTTTTGTTGAATTTCATGAAGATGTTTTATACTCAACATCTTCAATAGAAACCGAGGCATTATTTGAATTTACTCAAGTAAAAAATTTCGCTGGAAGTCCTTGGAGTCAAAAAAAAATAACAGAAATATCCAAAGGAAAAAAGAGATCTATCTTAGGACGAATGCTGGAAGGCATAAAAGAAAAACCTTTTGAGAACAAAATAATATCTCTTGAATTAGCAGGCTCAGCAGGATTCAATCTTCCTCAGAAAAATAAGAAGCTAAAATTAGATATCATAAAATTAGAAGATATTGATGACGCTTGTATAAGCTTCATCAAGAACGCCATTGAAAATGAAATTGGCTTAACTTCACTACCATCAAATTTGGTTTTTTTAAAACCTAATCTAACCCCAGGCAGCGTGCGCGCTGAAGCAATTGCAAAAATCTCTGATTTAATAACTAAAAAAAATCCCAAACTGCTTCACAACCCGACTAACATCTATCGAACTTTAATTGATGATCTTCATATGAAAGGGCAAATTGACTACGATTTTACCGATTGGGGAAGACTCATCAAATCCAAGGGCACTACTCACGAAGAAGTTAGTCAAGTCATCATAAACTATACAAATGAAAATACTCTAGAAGATTTAAAACCACACTTAACAGATTTTTTCAACGATTTAAAATTGCCATCTCATAAAAAAACAATAATAAGACAGGCATTTATTCGATACCATAACGCCACAAAACTAAATAGAGATGCTGCCGCTTTAGAAAAGCAAAAAATAATTTCTGCAATCGCCAACAGCAATTTCCTCATTTATTTAGAAGACGGATTAGAAAAATTTTTAGAAACTTGCATTCCCACACTAACCAACCAAGATTTTTACCAATCAATAGATGATAAAATAATCACTGCAGAACTTCTATATGAACTAAGTTTGAAATGTCATGAATAACAAAACATCAACTCAAAACAATTTTAAGCTTTTGATCAGAAACATCAGAACCAATCAACATGCCAAACTTAATTTTCAAACAACTAACAGTCGCATCCGATACACAAAGCGCCGCAAATCAGTTCCAGTTTCACCCGAGATTCAATCTAATAACAGCGAATGATAATAGCGTAGGCAAATCTACAATTGCAAAACTATTGCAATGGACGCTTGGTGCCGAACCAATTTTAGATACTACTTGGAAAAGTTTTGATGTCCGCTCTTTAGTGGAATTTGAAATCAATAATATCCCATACAAGGTAGGACGGGCAGGAGACAGAATCTCTCTTCATGTACCAAATGAAGGATGGAAAACTTTCCCAAAAATCACGGGTGAATATTCAAAAGCATTTTCAGAAATTGTCGGATTCCACGCACTCTTAGCCAACAGAGATGACTCCACATTGCTTGAGAATCCGCCTCCTGCATATTACTTACTCCCATTCTATATAGATCAAAAAAAGGGATGGGATAAATCTTGGTCTGGTTTCTCAAACCTAGAGCAGTACTCTAGCTGGTATAAATCAATAATAAACTATCATACAGGGTACCTTAGTGAAGAACACTTTGTATTCGAAAAAGAAAAAGCAAAAAATAATTTCAAAAAAAAAGAACCAGAAAGAGAAAATAATTTCATAAGAGAATCTATTGGATTTCTGAAAGAATACACACCAAAAACCGAAGCCATTGTTAATCTCTCAGAAGATGATTTCAATAATTTATCGAAGGAACTAAGCACCGACATATTAAAATTACAAGAAGAGCAAGAAAAAATACTATCTGAAATTGCATATTTAAGTTCAAACAGAATTTTTCAGGCAAATCAAAAAAAAATGATTGAGCAATCAATCATTGAATTGGAAAAAGATTATTTATTTTCTGTTGAGAATATTGATAACGGCTTGATAACATGCCCAATCTGCGGAACAGATCATCACAATACAGCGCCTAATAGAGCTTTAATTCTTGCAGATCAAGCCGTTGCAAAAAATCAAAGTGCTTTCATTGATAGAAAAATAAGTTGAATGGATAAAAAGATTTCGAAAATAAAACAAAAATTACATAAAAACAAAAA
>JAGOJI010000082.1 GCA_017995195.1 Cloacibacterium sp. | reverse complement strand
TAAAAAAACACCAAAGGAAAGCCTTTAGTGTTCTAAAATATGGATTAAATTGTTTAAATAATATTCTTTTAAATCCTTTTAACAAAATGAATATCAATGCTCTACAAATTTTGTCATGTACTTAGTACATTTTCTTAAACAAAACCTATTAATTTTTGTCAAAATTAAAAAACCTATCTTTGCAAAAATTTTATATTACTTAATGAATTTATTTACAGAATCCAATCTTAATCCGGACCTGATTAAGGCCATTGGAGAATTGGGCTACGAAAGCCCCACAGAAATCCAAAAACAGACCATCCCTTTTATACTTTCAGATGTTAGAGATCTGATTGCACTTGCGCAAACCGGGACGGGCAAAACAGCAGCGTTTTCGCTTCCGATTTTGGATATGATTGACGATGGTAGTCGCAAAATCCAACTTTTGGTGCTTTGTCCTACAAGAGAATTGTGTCTTCAGATTACGAAAGACATCAAGAATTATTCTAAATACATGAAAGACCTCAAAACTACCGCAGTATATGGGGGAAGCAGTATTACCGACCAAATCCGCTCGCTTCGCGAGAAACCACAAATTATTGTGGGAACTCCGGGACGTGTGATAGACCTTATCAACAGAAAAGCCCTTGATTTCTCCGAAATTCATTGGTTAGTGCTCGATGAGGCAGACGAAATGCTATCCATGGGCTTCAAAGATGATTTGGAGACCATTATGAGAGAAACACCGGAAACCAAACAAACTTTTTTATTCTCTGCTACGATGAATAAAGAAGTAGAACGTATTTCTAAGAACTACCTTACCAATCCGCACCGTATATCGGTAGGTTCCATCAATGAGGTTAAGAAAAACATTACACACGAATATTACGTACTGAACTATAGACAGAAAAAAGAAGGGCTAAAACGTCTTATAGACGCTAACCCCAACCAATATTCCATTATATTCTGCCGTACCAGAATGGAAACTCAGGAAGTTGCCGATTTCTTGATGCAGAATGGCTATGCTGCCGATGCTCTCCACGGAGATTTATCCCAAGCACAACGCGACACGGTAATGAAAAAATTCCGTCTGAAAAACATTGATATTTTAGTCGCTACCGATGTAGCAGCCAGAGGTTTAGACGTGAATTCCCTTACACACGTTATCCATTACTCGCTTCCGGACGATCCCGAAGTTTTTGTACACAGAAGCGGAAGAACAGGACGTGCAGGGAAAGACGGCATTTCTATGGCACTCATAAAGCCTGAAGAAAGCAGAAAACTCAAACAAATAAAATCGGTTACCAAAATTGATATTATTGAAAAGAAAGTTCCTACAGGTGAAGAAATCATAAAAGCACAAGTAAACGGTGTTTTCGAAAAATTATTAACCGAGCACGAGGATATTTTCTCTTTTGATGATAGCTTGATTCCCGATTTATCTTCATTCAGCAAAGAAGAATTGGTACACCAATTACTTCAGTTGCAGTTAAGAGATATGGCATTGTATTACCTCAATAAGAACGATATACAAGAGCAAAAATTCTCCAGAGATGATGACCGAGGCGAACGAAGAGGAAGAGACCGAGATCGTGGAGGAAGAGATTCTGGCGGAAGAGGTAAATTTGGAGACCGAGACAGAAATTCGGGAAGAGACCGAGGTGGAAAACCCAAAAGAAAAAACGAAGATATGGTACGGTTTTTCTTTAACTTAGGGAAAAGAGATCAACTGAACAAAATGGATATGTTGGAAATCATCAACAAAGCCACTTCCAAATCCAAGAAAAGAGCCGACATAGGCGATATAGAAATATTGGAAAAATTTTCTTTCTTTGAGGTAGAAAAAGCCTTCAAAAATGAAGTTTTAGAAAGCCTTCCTAAACAGAAATACAAAGGAAAAGAAATGAGAGCTGAAGTAGCTAACTAAAAATAACATAATTACAAACAAAAATCGGCGAAAATGCCGATTTTTGTTTATATGAAAAGCATACCGATAATCCCTAATGTTAACAAAATTTAATATTCCCCAAACACCTATTTTTAGGATATTTGCACCACTAAATTAAAAATAACATTATTATGGGAATTGGCAACATTTTCAAATCATTCCAACCAAAAGACAAAGTATTTTTTGTTCTTTTCGAAAAAGTAACGGATACATTGGTAGAAATGTCTAAAACTTTTCATGAGGGAATTACAGATTTCGACATGAACGACGAAACTCTACTAAAAAAAATGAGTGATTATGAACACCAAAACGACTCTCTTACTCATGAAATTCTTGTAGAATTGGGGAAAAACTTCATTACCCCTTTCGATCGAAAAGACATCCACTATCTTGCCACCGGTTTGGACGATATTGCCGACTATATCTATGCTTCTGCAAAATACATCTACCTCTATAAAAGCCCTAAAACTAAAGAATATTCCGAGTTTTCGTTGCTTATTTACAAGGCTTGTTTGGAGCTCCAAATTGCCATCAAGAATTTATATGGTTTCAAGAATGTTGAAGCGGTAAAAGAGGCTTGTATAAAAATCAATAGTATTGAGAATATTGCCGATGACGTACTTAGCCAGGCTTTGGTAAGATTATTTGAAAGCAACGATGCTATTAATGTAATTAAAGTAAAATCTGTTTTAGATTATCTTGAAATTGTTACAGATAAAGCGGAAGATGTAGCTAATACTATCGAAAGTATTATCATTAAATACTCATAAATCTATTCATTAACCTAAATCTAAAAGAATGGATTTTCCTTTATTATTAATTTTATGTATCGCTTTAGCATTGATATTCGACTATATCAATGGCTTTCATGATGCAGCAAACTCAATTGCAACCATTGTATCTACCAAAGTTTTAACTCCTTTTCAGGCAGTTCTTTGGGCAGCTTTTTGGAATTTTGCAGCATTTTTTATTGCGGCTTATATTACCGGTGAATTTAAAATTGGTAATACCATTGCCAAAACCGTAAATGAAAATTTTATCAACTTAGAAGTGATTTTAGCAGGTTTGATTGCTGCTATCTCATGGAATTTAATCACGTGGTGGTTTGGTATTCCTTCTTCATCTTCTCATACTTTAATTGGTGGATTTGTAGGAGCCGCTTTAATGCATGCTGTTTCTATGAATTATTCGGAGATTATAGCTACAAATGCCGATACCTCCAGTTTTGATGCTATCGTAATGTCTGTTAAAAAAATATTTACCCAAGATGTGGTAAAATACAGCAAAATAATCCCGGTATTCTTATTTATATTTTTAGCACCATTTATTGGGATGTTGATGTCTATTTTACTAACCATTATCATCGTGAATATTTTTAAAAAATCCAATCCTCACCGAGCGGAATACTTATTCAAAAAGATGCAGTTGATTTCATCGGCTTTTTTTAGTTTAGGTCATGGGTTGAATGATGCACAAAAAATCATGGGTATTATTGGTGCAGCGGTGATTTACCACCATGTAAATTCCGGAGATATGGATTATATCAACGCACCGGATAAGTTTAAATATTTCACCGAAAACTATATGTGGGTACCTTTAGCAGCACATATCGCTATCGGTTTGGGAACTATGAGTGGTGGTTGGAAAATTGTAAAAACCATGGGTACCAAAATTACCAAAGTAACTTCTTTGGAAGGTGTAAGTGCAGAAACTGCCGGTGCAATGACTCTTTTCCTTACCGATCATTTTGGTGTACCCGTTTCTACTACGCATACCATTACAGGTTCTATTATTGGAGTAGGACTTACCAAAAGAATTTCTGCCGTACGATGGGGTATTACCGTAAGTTTGCTTTGGGCATGGATTCTTACTATTCCTATTAGTGCACTTATTGCGGGAATTACGTATCTCATTGTTGTCTCGGTTGGGTAGAAATTGAGCATAACCATTATAAAGAACAAAAACATCGCCGGTAAAATTACCGGCGATGTTTCGTTTGTGAATTTTGAATCCTCCGAAATTTTTCTTATTTTTACGAATTCCTAAGAGCCTATTTAAGTTTATATCTTATTTTTCAACATCGAGGCATTAAGGTAATCGGTTTTTTTTAGATGAATTAAAAACATCTACAATACTGAAACGTAAGGTTTTTATTTTCCCGAAGACCAATGTTTACAATCTTCTTTGATACCAATTCCTTAATGTGATTGATAAAATACAAACAAAACACAAATTTATCTCAGGCTCTTAAGCAAAATCCTATTTTTTAAACCTAAAAAATTATAAAAATGCGTTTAACCAAATACTTTAAAGAATTTTTCAGTAGCAGCCAATCGTCAGGTATTCTATTAATTTTATGTGTCATGATATCGCTCATGATTGCCAATTCTTCTATGGCAGATACATTTCAAAATCTTTTGGATACTCACTTGGGACCTTATTCTGTAAGCGTTTGGGTAAATGATGGATTGATGGCTATTTTCTTTCTATTGGTAGGTTTAGAAATTAAAAGAGAGTTATTGGAAGGAGAACTCTCAAGTTTCAAAAACGCTTCACTTCCTATTTTTGCAGCCATAGGTGGAATGGTGGTTCCTGCTCTTGTTTTTATGTTGTTCAACCATGGTACACCTTATGCAAAAGGCTGGGCGATTCCCATGGCTACAGATATTGCCTTTTCGTTAGCCATTGTTTCTATGTTGGGCAAAGGAGTTCCGGCTTCCATAAAAGTATTTTTGGCAGCATTGGCTATTGTAGACGATTTAGGAGCTATTTTAGTTATCGCCATATTTTACACCGATGAAATTCATTGGAACTATTTGATTTACAGTGGTATCATCATAGCTCTATTGATTGCCTTGAACTTCTTCAAAGTCAAAAAACATATTTTTTATCTTCTTCCCGGTATTTTATTATGGTATTTCATGCACCATTCGGGTATCCATGCCACTATTGCAGGAGTTTTATTAGCTTTCACGATTCCTACCAACAAAAGCGAATCCGAGATTTCCCCATTGGAGAAATTGGAGCATTCTCTACATTTTCCGGTAAGCTACCTCATTATGCCTATTTTCGCATTGGCAAATACCAATATTACCTTTAAACCCGGAATGGTAGACGGTCTGTTCTCCAATTTCGGTTATGGTATTGTATTAGGATTATTTTTAGGGAAATTACTTGGTGTCAACTTGTTTTCGTTACTTGCCATAAAGCTAAAAATAAGCAGCCTTCCCGAAAGTAGCAATTGGAGACATATGACAGGTGTGGGTATGCTTGCAGGAATTGGCTTTACCATGTCTATTTTTATTTCACTTTTATCTTACAAAGGTCTTCAGGACATACAAGACGAAGCCAAGTTTGCCATTTTAGTAGCTTCCATTATTGCAGGTACGGCAGGCTTTATTTTGTTGAAATCAACCATCTCTGAAAACGATGCCGATGCAGATTTTTAAGAAATAGGAGTTTAAATTTTTGATGTGAATTATGTAAATTTTACCACCTCCGATATAATGGTTTGGTATATTGTTTTTGTAATTTTGGGATTATTAATCAACAAAATATTACATTATGAATTTGGACAAAAATGAGTTAGAAAAAATGGCTCAAAACGCTGAAAACAAAGCAAAAGAATTGATAAATGATGCCGATCACGCAACAGAAAAAGTAGTCGAAAAAACAAAATCTTTCTTCGAAAATTTGAAAGAAAAAGCATCGGAAGCATTAGAAAAAACAAAAGAAGTGGCGGAAGACACTTGGGAAAAGACAAAAGAAGTAGCCGATGACGTGAAAGACAGGGCCTCAGATTTTGTAGATGATGCCAAAAAATCTGCCGAAGACACTTGGGAAAAAACCAAAGAAACCGCACAAGAAGCCAAAGAAAAAGCAGAAGATTGGGCAGATGAAACCAAGCAAAAATGGAACGAGAAAAAATAATCTCGTATACTTTATATTTCTAAAAGAACCGATTTTTTCGGTTCTTTTTTGTTGGCATGTATTGATTTGAGTGTTAGGATTAAGTGTATTAGACATAAAGTTGAATATTTACTCATATTACAATTTTTGAAATACACTGAAATATAGCCTAATCAGTATTTTTCAAAAAACAACATAAAATTAAAATACTTCATACATTGTACATTATACACTTTTACATTATTTACCTTAAATTTGTATAAACAATCATTCTATGAAGCTCAAAGTACTCCTCATCACTATTTTATTATGCTCCGGCAGTTTTTATAAGGCTCAACATCAAAAAAAACAACAGGTAAAAACAACATTGAAACCCACTAAGATAGAAGAAAGGTGGGCAGGTGTAGAAAAACGAAAAAAACTTGCAGAGCAAAGTATTCTTAAAAATCTACAATTCCGAAACGTAGGGCCAACATCTATGAGCGGACGTGTCACGGATATAGATGCCAACCCCGATAACCCTAATGAATTTTATGTAGCCTATGCTTCCGGAGGACTTTGGTATACCCAAAACAGTGGAAATACCTTTACTCCCATTTTTGACCACGAAGCAGTAATGACCATTGGCGACATCGCTGTAGATTGGAAAAACGGAACCATTTGGGTAGGAACAGGAGAAAGCAACTCTTCTCGATCTTCCTATAGCGGAATGGGCGTTTACAAAAGTTTGGACAAGGGAAAAACATGGCACAATGTAGGTTTAAAGGACACCCACCACATCGGAAGAATTATCATAAATCCGGATAATCCCAATCAGGTTTGGGTAGCGGCTATAGGGCATCTCTACTCACCCAACGCAGAAAGAGGCATTTTTAAAACCAATAATGGTGGAGAAACTTGGAAGAAAACACTTTACATCAATGAAAATACAGGAGCAATTGATTTAGAAATTAATCCTAAAAACCCTAAAGAACTCTATACATCTGTTTGGCGTAGAGAAAGAAAAGCATGGAATTTTGTAGAAAGTGGAGCAGAAAGTGGCATTTACAAATCTACCGATGGTGGCGAAAACTGGAGCCTGATTACAGGAGTATCCAGTGGGTTTCCTCAGGGAAATACCAACGGAAGAATAGGTTTGTCTATTTACCCTCAAAATCCGGACATTATCTATTCTATTATTGATAACCAAGCAAAAAGACCTAAAAAAGAACCTACAGATTCTGATGAAAAATTGGCTCTGGATAAAGCAAAAATTAAAAACATTACTCAAGAAGAATTTTTGGCTTTAGATGACAAATCTATCAACGAATATTTGGATAGTGAAGGCTTCCCCGAAAGATATACCGCCCAAAGCATAAAACAACTTCTCCAAGAGAAAAAAATAAAAATAGGCGATATTTACAATTATACACACAATGGGAACGACGACTTGTTCGACATTGAAATTGAAGGAGCCCAAGTATACAGAAGCAATGATGCCGGAAAAACATGGTTCAAAACCCACAGTATTGATTTAGACGGGCTCTACTACACGTATGGCTATTATTTCGGACAAATTTGGGTATCTCCAAAAGATTCTGAAAAAGTAGTAATTGCAGGAGTTCCTATTTTAATTTCTCACGACGGAGGAAAAACCTTTAAAAGCATCGACCGATTCAATGTTCATGCCGACCATCATGCCCTTTGGTTCAACCCTAAAAACGACCAACATTTCATTGTAGGGAACGATGGTGGAATCAATTTTACATTAGACAACGGAAAAACCTACGTAAAATGCAACCCAATTCCTGTGGGGCAATTTTATAGCGTAGATTACGATACCGAGAAACCGTACAATGTATACGGAGGTTTACAGGATAATGGAGTGCATTGGGGACCTTCCACCAATAAATTTGACCCCGAAAAAGGAATTTTTGAAAATGGCGATCAATTCAAACTTTTGCTTTGGGGAGATGGTATGCAGGTAAGAACCGATTGGAGAGATAACACTACTGTATATGCAGGTTTCCAGTTCGGTAATTATTTTAGAATGAACAAAAAAACCGGTGAAAGAAAATATCTCGAAATGCCAAGAGATTTAGGTGAAGATCCGCTAAGATTCAACTGGGAAGCACCTTTTCAAATCAGTAGACACTTGCAAGATGTTCTCTACTATGGCTCCCAAAAAGTATACAGAAGCTACGACAAAGGCGATACGTGGACAAGAATCTCCGAAGACCTCACAAGAGGTTACAAAGACGCAGGCAATATCCCCTACTCTTCTCTTACCACAATTGAGGAAAGCCCAAGAAAATTTGGAATTTTGTACGTAGGTTCAGACGATGGGTTGGGACATCTATCCAAAGATGGTGGCAATACTTGGGAAAAAGTAATCGATAAAGCAGGCTATTGGATTAGCATGATTCAACCTTCTGCACATCAAGACGGCAGAGTTTATGCTTCGCTCAACGGTTATCGGGAAGACAACTTTGCTCCCTATCTTATGGTTTCCGAAGATTTTGGGAAAACATGGACAGAGTTTGGGAAAGATTTACCTCTTGAGCCCATCAACGTGATCAGAGAAGATGCAGTAAATGAAAATCTTCTATACGTAGGGACAGACAATGGTCTGTACTTGAGTTTTGACCGAGGAAAATCCTTTATGTCTTCCAACAATCAGTTTTTGCCGCAAGTTTCGGTTCACGACATCAAAATCCATCACAGAGATCGGGAATTAATTGTAGGAACACACGGAAGATCCATCTATATTGCCAACGCCAAAATCTTACAAAACCTAACGCCCGAAAACTTAAAAAAAACATTGATTTTCAATGAATTAAACCCCATCACCTACCGAAAAGATTTGGGGAAAATATACAACAAATTTGAATCCAAAGAAGATGAAATATTTCCAATAAATTTCTACTCCAGAGATGCAGGCACAGCAACGTTGAAGGTTTTATCGCCATCGGGATTAGTTCTAAAAACCATTACTCACAATGCTGACAAAGGTTTGAATTTCTTCAACTACGACATGAGTATCGACGAGAGCACAGTAAACCCTCTTAAAACCGAACAAAAATATACTAAAAAAATAAGAAAAGCCGATGATGGCAAGTTCTATTGGATTCCCGGAAAATACACTTTTGAACTTTCCATTAACGGAACTACCGAAAAAAGAGAAATAGAGCTAAAAGAGCCTTCCAAAACTAAGGTAAAAGACAGTATACCTCAGGGAAACACCTCTCCCGGAGAATTTAGACAATGGAGAAGAGCCATGGGAATTAAAAAAGTAATTTAGAATGTGGTTAATCTAAAATCTAATATACTCTAATAACCAAAAAAGTTTATTGAAATGTTCAATAAACTTTTTTTATATACATTGTGCATTATACAAATCAAATTCAAGAAAAGGCATTAATCCCTGTAATATCCATTCCTGTGATGAGTAAGTGAATGTCGTGCGTACCTTCGTAGGTAATAACAGATTCTAAATTGGCTGCATGACGCATCATTGGAAATTCTCCCATAATTCCCATTCCACCAAGCATCTGTCGAGATTCTCTTGCAACGTCTATTGCCATTTTTACATTGTTGCGTTTCGCCATCGATATTTGTGCAGGCGTTGCTTTATGGGCATTTTTAAGGTTTCCAAGTCGCCAGCAGAGCAATTGGGCTTTGGTAATTTCGGTAAGAAACTCAGCAAGTTTTTTCTGTTGTAGTTGGAAAGCACCAATAGGTTTTCCAAATTGTGTTCTTTCTTTTGCGTACTGTACTGCTGTGCAATAACAATCGATTGCAGCTCCTATAACAC
>JAGOJI010000083.1 GCA_017995195.1 Cloacibacterium sp. | reverse complement strand
ACCGCCTGAAACCCCCAAAAACTATTATCAAGGGGTTCTTTTTTGAAATTAAATGTAAAGCTAAATGTAAAATAGGTATTTAGGCTGTTTCTATTTTTAATAATTTTTATTTAGGACAGTATTGATTGATTTCATTTAATTAACAGATTTTTCTGCTACCTGCATCGGATTCATTCTCTCTTTTGCAGCACCTCGTGCAGTTTCTTGTTTTTGCTTAAATATTTGAAATTTAGACGGCTCAGGCATTGTTCCCCAGTAGTTGTTGGAAGTATCAATATCTGCCGTTTCTTTCATTGGGTCGAGCTGAATAGATTTTACTTTTTTATCGAAATAATAAGTTTTGGATACTTTTTTTTCATTTTTTCTCCAAATTTGAGCCGGTATTTTCTCAATTTTCTTGGTTCCGTCTTCAAAAGTAAATTCTAAGATAATAGGCATTACCAAACCTCCTTTGTTGGAAAAATCGATTTGATAAGCAATAACATTCTGAAATTGAGCTTTTTCTTCCTTATCAAGATTAGCAAGATAATCTACTACTGTAGTGTATTCTTTTTCTGTATCTACTTTTTCGAGTCCACGGGCATACCTCCAGTAGAAGTCTTGTGTAGCAGCATCTTTATCGGTATAGAAACTTATATTCTTATCTTTTTTATTTCTTATTTTGGTAATGCTTTCAAAGTTATTATACGATTCCGATTTTTCCACTTTGTACTTTATTTCTTTGGCTTGAGGAGCTTCTGCGTTTACATCGGCAGCGGCAACCTTTACCTGATCTATAGAAATATCGCACGGATCTGTCCCGTAGAACCAACCTCTCCAAAACCAGTCCAAATCTTCAGCACTTGCATCTTCCATAGTTCTGAAAAAATCTGCAGGTTCGGGGTGGCGAAACGCCCATCTTCGGGAATAGGTTTTGAAAGCCTTATCAAACAACTCTCTTCCCATAATGGTTTCTCGTAAAATATTCAATCCTGTTGCAGGTTTGGAATAGGCATTCGGACCAAAATGAATAATATTATCCGAATTTACCATAATGCGTTCTAACTGGTCTTTGGGCAGTTTCATATAATCTACAATGGTGTGTGCAGGACCTCGGCGAGACGGGAACTTGTTGTCCCATAGTTCTTCCGTTAAAAACTGAATAAAAGTATTGAGTCCTTCATCCATCCAACTCCACTGTCTCTCATCGGAATTGATAATCATTGGAAAAAAATTGTGTCCTACTTCGTGGATAATTACACCAATCATTCCGTTTTTAGTAGCCTCCGAATAAGTTCCGTCTTTTTCAGTTCTTCCGTAATTAAAACAAATCATGGGGTATTCCATTCCACTGGAAGCTTCTATAGACTGTGCCACAGGATAAGGATAAGGTATGGTAAAATCCGAATATGTTTTAATGGTATGTGCTACGGCTTTTGTTGAAAATTTACGGTACAGTCCATAAGACTCTTTGGGGTAAAAGCTCATACACATTACCTTATTGTTATTTTCTTTAATGAGCTGAGGCATAGCGTCCCACACGTATTTACGCGAAGAAGTCCATGCAAAATCTCTCACATTAGTAGCTTCATACACCCATGTTTTTCGGTTTTTAGATTTTGTTTTTTCTGCATTTTTCGCTTCATCAAGTGTTACAATTTCCATAGGTTCTGTTGCATGAAGCGATTGCTGGTATCTCGCCCATTGCTTGGGAGTAAGCACCTGTTGGTAATTTTTGCATTCCCCTGTAGAAGCCACTACGTGATCTGCGGGAACATTCATAGATACTTTGAAATTACCAAAAGTAAGAGCAAACTCTCCCCTTCCGGTAAACTGTTGGTGCTGCCAGCCTTTGAAATCACTATATACGCACATTCTTGGGTACCATTGCGTAATGGTAAAAAGATGATTTCCATCTTCCTTAAAATATTCGTAACCGCCTCTGCCTCCCATGACCATTCTATCGGGGATATTGTAATTCCAATCTATTTTGAATTTGAAGACTTCTCCTTTTTTGAGTTTTTTAGGCAAATCTATACGCATCATGGTCTTATTGATGATATACGGCAAAGGCTTTCCGCTGGCGTCTACCACTTTTTCTATATTTACTCCATAGCCATTGTCTTTTTCGGGTAGCTGTGAGATTTCCACTCTATTGACGGTTGTTTTTTCGGGCAAAAACGAACTTACTTGGTAGTTGGCATTTTTGGTAGAGCTTTGTTCATTTTCATCGAGCTGAAGCCACAAGTATTCCAATTCATCGGGCGAATTGTTGTAGTAAGTAATGGTTTCCGAACCTTTCAGATTGAGTTTCTCTTCGTCTAAATAACAATTGATGTCATAATCCGCACGCTGTTGCCAGTATTCGTGTCCGGGTGCACCACTCGCAGTTCTGTAGTTGTTGGGCGATGGCAAAATTGTTCCCAATTGTTCGAATTTATTACCATGATTGCTCTCAGGATTGTTCTGAATGTTTTGAGCATGGAGTCTAAAGATTGTACAAAAAGCAAGAATAAAAATATATTTAATTTTCATGGCGAAGATTTCTTTTATAGATTAGTCAACAAATTTAGTTAATTGTTACTTTATATATAACCTATTTTTTAAATTTTTAGCATTATTGAGATTGAAAAAAATATTTCTGTTTTTTCATTTTCCTTGACTGTATTACACCTTATCTTTGCAAAAAATAGCTCAAAGAATGTATCGCTTTTTATTTTTCTTTCTCTTTTTTCATGTTTTTTCTGCACAAACCACTTTTTACAAAGTCAAAAAAATAGCCGATGGTGATACTTTTTGGATTGATAATGGAACTCACAAAGGAGAAAAAATAAGATTAATAGGTATTGATGCTCCCGAAAGTAGAAATTTTGGTATTAAAATAAAGCAGGAATACTTCGGTAAAGAAGCTAAAAACTACCTCAAAAATTTGCTCAAAAACAAAAAAGTACGATTGGAATTGGATATTCAAAAAACCGATCGCTACGGTAGAACACTGGCATATGTATATTTAGAAAACGGTATTTTTCTTAATGCTCATCTGGTGGAAAACGGCTATGCCCTTGCCTATACCATAGCTCCTAATGTAAAATTTGCTCCCCTATTCTATCAACTTCAAATAAAAGCCAGAAGGCACAAAAAAGGAATCTGGAAATAATTGCCTTTGCTTCTATTTTTTTGAGTAATCTCCTTAAAAACAAAACAAAGTATTTCGAAATTCGCATTGCTTACGAAGAAAAATGTAACACAATTAGCAAATAATTTCTTACTTTTGTAGCTATGAAAGTAAAAAACAGCTTTTCCCTTTTTTGGAGAACATGGCATATATATGCTGTATTAGGGCTGTTTTTGTTTTCTAATTATTTCGTTAATTATACAGAACTCCATTCTCATCACCAGCAAAAAGCTCATTATTCGGTAGCACATACTACAGATGATTTTTCTGATAAAACCCACGAAAACATTGAGGAAACCGATGATTGTTTGGTATGTGATTTCCAATGTTTGGTTTATCATCCTTTGGCTCAGGAATACTTCTTTACAGAGGAAAATACAAAAAAATCATTTTCTTTAGTAAAACAAAACTCTATTTCTCAACTCCTTGCAGGAACTGAGTTTTCATTTCAGCAGCGTGGTCCCCCTGCATTTCTATAATTTCTTTTTTTGAATCAATAACCTCAGAGTTCGGGATAAAATTTTAATCGTAAGGACAAACAAGAATATTTATCAAATTGATTTTCATTAATTTAAGATAAACGAAGTGCTTCGTCTATCTTAAAAAAATCTGAAAATGATTGATTTCTTTGTCCGGCTTTGCAATAAAAAATTAAAGTAATTATTTTCAATTATTTATATTTTTTGTTAACCCGAATCAAGTCAATAAGTTTCAAAAACTCTCCCTATTCAATAATCAAAAAAATATTTGATTAAAAAATCAGATTTTTAAAATATAGTATAGAGTTTCTATGAAAGAAAATGGTATTTAGCCTCAATTGGGTTATACCTCTTTCGCTTAGCTTAATTGATTCATTTTACTTTTTTATATCATTCTATTTTCAAAATTGAGAAAGAGGTATCACTCTTACTCCAAACTCACCATTCATGCAGTATGTAGGCATTGGGATTTTGTTGCTGTGTAGTTTTCAGGTAACGGCACAAGTTCGTCCCACACAAGAAAGAGAGATTGATTCTTTAAATATCCAAAAAATCAATCCGAGAAAAAAACAAACAAAGATAGAGGCTTTTGTTTCCAAGGAAAAACTCCGACAACAAAAAAGCGAAAATCTGGCAGAAGTATTGAGAAACACCTCCGGTGTTGCAGTGCTACAAAACGGAGCCAATAATTCAAAACCCATTATTCATGGTTTAAGCAACCAAAGATTACTATTAATAAATAATGGAGTAAAGTTGGGAGCACAACATTGGGGCACAGATCACGCTCCCGAGATAGATCCGTTTTTCACCCATGAAATATCGATAATCAAAGGTGCTGAAGCTATTCGGTATGGTGCCGGAGCCATGGGAGGAGTTATTGTTTTGAAATCTAAAAAACTACCTTCTAAAACGGGAATCCACGGAGATATTTCGGTAATAGGACAAGATAATTCCGAGAAATGGAGCGGTGGACTAACACTGGAAGGCAGACATAACCTTCTTCCCAAATGGGCATGGCGACTACAGGTAAATGCCAAAAAAGCCGGTGATTATTCCACCGCAGAATATGTGGTAAACAACACCGGGATTCGAGAGCAAAATCTTCATTTTAAATCGGAATACCAACTCAATAAACACACTTTTGAGGTAGATTTTACAAGGTTTTATTCGAAATCGGGTATCTATATAGGTTCGCGGACGGGAGATATTGAAGATTTTAAACGAAAAATAGAATTAGGAAGACCTTATATATCGTATCCTTTTTCATACGACATTGCCACACCTTATCAGCAAGTAACCCACGAAACGCTAAAAGCAGCATGGAAACAGAAGTATGATTTCGGGAAAATAGATTTCTCGTACAGTTTTCAGAGTAATCACCGAAGGGAGTTTGAAGCCCGAAGAGGAGAACTGGCAAAAAAACCATCTCAAGACTGGAAATTGAGTACCCACCATTGGAATGCCGATTTCGAAACTTCTTATTCCAATTGGAAAACTCAGACAGGTATAGATATGACCCGCCAAAAAAATTTCAATGAACCCGGGAATGGTGTAACACCGGTTATTCCTAATCATATTTCGGAAAACTATGCTGTATATGTTTTACAGACTTACCAGAAAACTCCATGGAAAGCCGAAGTAGGGCTTCGGTATGACTATAGATTTCTGAATTTGGCGGGGTTCAACAGTTTTAGTGAATACTATTCTGCTAAGAAAGAATTTAAAAACTTCACCTACAGTTTGGGCATAAACTATGAACCGAGAAAATGGCTCAGTATTACGTCCAACATTGGCTGGGCATGGAGACCGCCCGAAGCAAACGAGCTTTTTATGGATGGCTACAACCACGGTATTGCTATTTATTATTTAGGAAATAAAGATTTGAAAGCCGAAAGAGGAGTAAAATGGACTCATAAAACCCTTTTTAGTTTCCCGAAAACGAACTGGGAAATCAGTGCTTTTGTACAAAAAATAGATGGATTTATATACGAAGTTCCTTCGGGGCAGTACCGCACGACATTTTCAGGTGTTTATCCTATTTTCAGATTTAGGCAAGATTCTGCTTTTTTCAAAGGTGCCGATTTGGTTTTTTCTCAAACTATTTCTTCTAAAATATCTTATCAGGCAAATGCTTCGGTAGTTTATGCTCATAATTCGGATAACGGGAAACCGCTCCCAATGATTCCTTCGGAGAGGATTTTTCAAAACATCAAATATCAAATTCCCTCAATTGGGAGATTAGAGAATTCTTATGTTCAGATAGAACACACTTGGGTAAATCAGCAGAAAAGATTCAACCCGCAACAAGATTTAGTACAATATACTCCGGCTGCTTATCATTTGTTAGGACTCAAGGTAGGTACTGCTTATGAATGGGCCCCAGGAAAAACCATCTATTTGGATTTAAGTATTCATAATGTACTGAATACGCTTTATAAAGAATATACCGATAGGTTTCGGTATTTCGCACACTTGCCGGGAAGGCAAATTCAATTTGTAACTACAATTAATTTTTAACTTTTTAATATTTTATTATGACGACATTTCGTATTTTCAGAAAATGGGCATTCATGATGCTTACAATGATTAGTTTCATTGGTATTTCATGCAGTAGAGCTACCGAGGAACCTCCTGCTCCTACCAACGAAGACAATACCCTTGGGCACGACCGCTGGGGAAAAGTAGAATTTATCATTAGAAAAGGACATCTCCACGGGAAAGATTTTCATGGGAATGTTGATGGAGACGACCCTTACTTCAAAGGAGTTCAGCGGTTTACTTTCGAGGTAGATAACACAGGAAATATCGTCCGAAAAAATGCACAGGGCAAGGTATTGGCTAAAGATGAGGAACCTGTTTTAATGATGGGGCACCTCAATTATTCCATGGAAATTATATACTACAACAAGCAAGGAAAGAGAATTAATAACCAGTTTACCACAAAAGAAATGCTTCCTATCCATCAACATTTTTTCACGGTTAAAGAGTATACCGACCTCAACACCGGTAAAACCGTAGTTCCCAAGCCAGATGAATTGATGGATTACACCTACCGAGATACCACTCCTGAAGACATTATGATTGGTAATTTTGTTCCCGGCACTACACAAGCAAGCAGACTTACCCATGATCCATTAGGACTAAAGGGCTATTTTACACACAAAAGAGGGAGAGTTTCTTATAGCATGAATATTATGCTGGCTCATCTGACAAAAGGAGACAAATATACCAACAACGGTAAAGCATGGCCTTTCAACAATCCTTCTCCTGCCATGTTGTCGGTTGCTGTTCCAGATTTCAGCCAGAGTATTCCTATGGTAGTTGTAACCACCCCTACCGATGGAACTCCTGAGAGTTTCGAAAAATTTATCCAAGAAATTGCCGAATACTTTAAAATATCAGTGGAAGAAGTGAAAAGGAATATGATTAATGGACCGGTAGACGAAACCGGAGCCTTCTGGATGTAACCCCTTAAAAGCCTCAATATTAAAGTATTGATAATAAACCAATTACCAAACTATAATGGTTTAATAATAAATAAAAATATACTTATGAAAAATACACTTAAAAGTATTTTATTACTTGGATTAATCGTATTGACCTCTTGTAGCAGAGGTTCCGAAGTCCAAGATTCGAACTCCAATACAATCAAAGAGGATAATCCCAACTTAGGTTTTAGCGTTTTCCAATACACCAATTTGTATAAAGCAATAGGAATGAACGAAGACGAGTTTAAAAAGAAACTGGAGGCCGAAAAGATAGAAGTCAGCTTTAATGAAGATGATTTTGAATATTCTTATTACGCCAAAAACGAGAATGCTCCTTATCAAAATTATTGGATAAAGTTTAAAGATGATAATGTAATAGATTATACCACCAAACCTGCACCTACAAGATATGGAGGTTTAGCGAGGATTGTCATGATCCCTGTAGATGAAAACAAACTCCCTGTAAAAATAGAAGTAAAAGATGTGGATAAAATCCATCGGTATTTTTATCAAAAAGCCAATCCGCTGGAACCCACCAAAAAACCTTACGAATATTTGCTCCACAACAGATTTGCCAGCGTAAAAGGTTATTTTGAATACCTGAATGATTTGGAATTTTTTTTGACCGAACTTAAAAATCCAAAAAAAGAAGTTCACGGGAGAATTACTTGGAATAATAATTTTGAATCCAAAATTATGGGAGATGCCGCCAATGCCAGTGCAGAAAAAAACACACATATTCAGCAAATTCATTACGATTTTAAGAAAAAAACCGTTCAAATAGAAATAGAGGTTAATCTTCCCACCGATTTTTGGAGATTGAAACAAAGATAAACTCAAACCTTAGATATTGTAAAAAAACTTTGCCAAGATTTTGGCAAAGTTTCTTTTTTAGAGTTTTATATAGGTTTATTTTCGACTATAAATTTACACAAGCTTTAAAACTTTTTAAAACTAACCTCAATTTTTAGTTTTACTGTCTAAGACTAATGTTACAGGACCATCGTTCAACAAACTTACTTTCATGTCGGCACCAAAAATCCCGCACTGGATTTTGAGTCCGGAGTCGTTGAGTAGATTTTTAAAATAATCAAAAAGGGGAATAGCTGTTTCTGGTTTAGCCGCTTTAATAAAAGAAGGACGATTTCCTTTTTTATAATCCGCCAAAAGAGTAAACTGGCTTATACAAAGTATTTCTCCGGAAATATCTTTTACAGAAAGATTCATTTTCCCTTCTGCATCGCTAAAAATCCGTAAATCTAAAATTTTCTTGGCAAGCCAGTCAGCATCTTGTTTTGTATCGTCTTCATCAACACCCACCAATAAGAGCAAACCTTGTTGAATTTCGCCCACTATTTTCTCATCTACTTCCACGGCAGCTTTAGAAACTCTTTGTACAACTATTTTCATGATTTTTAGATTGATTTTCAAAAATAAAGATATTTTCATAACTTTAAAGCATCAACCAAACTTTAAATTTATGAAATTCGGTCAAGTTTCAGATTCTTCAAATATTGATTTTACCTTACCACAAGATCACCCAAACACCAAAAAGATATTAAATAAAAATAAGGTTGAAAACCTCAATATTTCCATTGGTTGTGCTAAATGGAACAAAACCGATTTGAAAGGTTTTTACCCCAAAGGAACAAAAGACGAATTGTCGTATTATTCCACACAGTTTAATTCCATTGAACTAAATGCTACATTCTACAGTTTGCCGAGTCCGGAACAAGTTTTGACTTGGAAAGATAAAACACCCGAAAATTTCAAGTTTTTTCCGAAAATCACCAATACTGTTTCTCATTACCGCAGATTGATTAATGTTACCGATGTAGTAACACAGTTTGCCACCTCTGTTTTGAGTTTTGATGAAAAACTGGGCATGGTTTTCTTGCAGTTACACGATAATTTTAAACCGAAAGATGGAGATCGTTTGGAAAAGTTTGTAAAAGATTGGCCAAAAGAAGTCCCCCTTGCCATAGAGGTTCGGAACCATGAATGGTTTGAAAACGAGGAGGTTTTTGAGAGTTATTGTACACTTTTAGAAAAAAATAACATTGCCAATATTATTGTAGATACCGCCGGAAGAAGGGATATGCTGCATATGCGACTGACAACGCCTACTGCATTTGTCCGCTATGTTGGAGCCAATGCAGAATCCGACTATACTCGATTAGACGACTGGGTAGAAAGAATTGCAACTTGGAAAGAACAAGGCTTGGAAAATCTGTATTTTTTCGTGCATCAAAATATTGAACTGGCTTCGCCACTTTTGTCGGCTTATTTTATTGAAAAAATCAATGCACGTTTGGGGATTAATCTTTTGATTCCTAAAATGGCAAACCAAGGGAAAACCTTGTTTTAAAACCAATGATACAACCCTATTTATGCAATAAAATACGTGCTATTTTCATTCCCAAAACTGAAAATAGTACTTTTTCCAGCTTTTCAGTACCTCATCAACATGATTTCCGGCTTTTTCGGAAAGAGACTTTTCTTTGCCAA
>JAGOJI010000020.1 GCA_017995195.1 Cloacibacterium sp. | reverse complement strand
TCTCTATGCTACTGTCAATTTAGAAGAACCCCTTATTAATTACTTAAAAGAAGAAGGTGAAGAAAATGAGCCTTTTAAAATGATTCCTGTTTCCTTAATTTATGTTATTGACGGAGCTGCAAGAGGAGAATTTACTTCTGTGAAAATTCCAAAAGAAGACTACACCAAAAAAACACTTATTCTGGACATTCTCCCTGCAAAAGGTGATGCGAAAAGTCAGTATTTAAACGGTGGGAAATACAAATCTGCTATTGCAAGACCATTAAGTGCATTTGATGCTTTATCATATACTGAAATGCCTTATGGAACCCAGCGTTTCGATTTTAGTTTTGGTATAAACAGTGAACACAAAGGTTCATTTAATTTCACAGTAAAAAATAAAGCCGAACAAAAAATTATTGCAAAACGTGCACAAGAAGGTCAAGACGCAATGAGCGATGCTATAGCACAAGAAACTACCCTACCTGCGGAGTTTCAAAAACAAGGAAAATTCTCTGATCCACAACTTTCTCTTGCCAATATCCGAAAAATGGTATCTTATCCGGAAATGACGATTCTGAAATTGGTAATTAATGCTTCAGGAGGAAACGATTATCACATCAACAAAAATGAATTAGATATACCTACCATGAAGGTGACCAATAAACCTGTTTGGCTTGCGTATAAACAAGACGGAAAATGCTTCTACACGAAAAAATATTTTACAAGAGAATACGAAGGCAGCGGGAAATATGGTCCTTTGGAATTAGCGAATACTACAGAATCAACAGTCCCTATAGCTTGTGAAAATATAAAGTAAAAACACAAATTTTCTATAAAAACTAAGAGCCTGTTTAAATTTGTAAAATATTTTTAACATTAAGAAGTTAAGGCAATTTAGCTTAATGTATTTAATTCTAAATCAATTTATTGATTTCTTAAGTTTTTAATTAACTAACTGAACGCCTTAATGTTAAAAAAGAAATAAACAAAGTTTATTTTAAATTAAAAAAATTAAGGAAGTGCATAAAAAAATTATTTAATAAAATTTAAACAGCCTCTAAAACTAATAACCATTTTTCAGTTTATTTCTTTTTTTAACATTAAGAATACATTTCAAATTTAAATCGGCTTTTAACCCTAAAAAATAAAAAAATGAAATCCATACAAAAAATCTTAGTAATACTCTCCTTTGCAACACTTACCTCTTGTAATTTCACCGATCCTGTAGAATACAATGATAACTTCGTTGGTAAGATAGATTCTCTGATAGGCTACCAAGCAAATTTCATAGAGTCATTGGGTAAAGAAGGCGATACTATGAAAAACGCCTACGCTACGATGAATAAATATGCCGACAATACCATTACCAAAATCAATAAAATGCCGGAATATAGCAATGGCGAAGAATTCCGAAAATCGGTAGTGCAAATCATCAACAACCTGAAAGCTACCAATGTTTCAAGCGGAAACGGTATGATGGAACTCTACGATAAAGCGAACTCCGGTGCGGAAATTACAGATGCCGACTATGAAAAAATTGACCAATTAGCGACAGATTTTGATACTTCTTGGGAGAAAGAAATCAAAAATTTTGACGAAGCTCAAAAAAAATACGCCGAAAAAACAGGAATCACCATACAACAAGTTGGCAATGTTCTCAAAAAATAATAAAATTCAAAAATGGAAAACTTAGACATACAAAAATTTCTGGAAATTTATCCTAAAAATGAGACATTCCCGGTGTCTGACGAAATTATAGAACGCTATGTAAACGTTTTTCCTGAAATCTTACTAAAGTTTTGGAAAGAACACGGTTTCGGGACTTATGGCAATGGCCTTATACAGTTCATCAATCCAGATGAGTATAGGGAAACACTCAATATGTGGCTGATGCGTGCTGATGATGGCACCAGAATTCCTTTTGCCATTTCTGCCTTTGGAAACGTTTTTTATTGGCGACACATTTACAACCCGAATCCCAATGAATTTGCACCGGAGCAATGGGTTTTTGACGTAAGTTATTTTAATCCGCACAATTCCCAAACAGGATTGTGTGCTTATACGATGGGTGAATTTTTTGGAGAATATTTAACCGATGAAGAAATTACATACGAGTTAAAATGGCCCAACTATTTTTCAGAAAATCGCGAAGAAAACGACAACCCCAATTTATTTGACCCGGTTCTACAAAAGTTAGGGATTTTAAGACAAAACGAAATGTATTTTTTCGTTCCTGCACTACGTTTGGGAGGGATAGATGATGTACAATATACCGAAAAAGGCGATGCGAGAGTTCACCTGGATTTTCTGTTTCAACTTACAGGAGAAAAGTCATATAATCAAGAAGAAGACCTTTATGATTACTATACTGAGATTGATAAACTGAGCGGAACGCCCACGAATTTTGACCAAAGAATTGATGAATTAAAATCAAATTTAGATGCTAATGACGCTTATCAGCATTACATCATAGGAAAACTCTACAGTGAATATCCTTATTATCACGAAAGCATACAAAATCAAGAAGATGTACGGCTAAGAACCAATAAATTAGCAGAAGATTATTTAAACAAAGCCAAAGAAATCTCCCCTAATATCGCCAAATATCATTATGCCTCTTTTCAAAACTATGCAAATAATCCCGAAACAAAAAGCTGGGACAGTGCAGAGCAAGATTTAGAAAATTTTCTTGAAAACAATGGAGATGAAGAAATTTATTTAAGAGGAAAAAATACCATCGCCAACTACAAAGATGATGAGGAAGGTGTAGAAAAATATTCCCAAAAACTGTTTGAATTCACGGGAAATTATTCCGAGTTAAATGCAATTGCCGAGTTTCTTCAGTACAAAGAAAAGTATGATAAAGCCGAAGAAATTCACAAGAAAATATTTAATGAAAGCAATGATTATTATGATAAAAAATTGGCGTTACAAAATATCTCTTATTGCTATCGCGAACTAAAAAAAACAAATGAGGCAGAAACGTATTGGGACGAACTTGCCAAAGAATTCCCGGAAATGCTACATGAAATCACTTTTGAAAAAGGAATGCTTCATTTTTATGATTATGAAAATCCTAAAAGAACCGAAATAGCAGAAACATTAGTTAATCAAGCAATTAAAGAATGTAAAGATACAGGAGACGATGCTCCTTTAGCAAGCTATTTTTATTTTCTACATAACATACATAAAACAAATGGAGACTTTGAAAAAGCACTAAAAATGATAGAAAGGTCTTGTAGCATAGATCCATATCATCCTTTCTACACCGAAGAAAAAGCACAAATACTCTATAAAATGGGATTAGAAGACGAGGCAAAAGAAAGCCTTGGAGAAAACCCGTCTTTCAATATAAATTTGAAAAACGCGTTTAATGACAATAACTTTGAAGAAGTAATTTATCAGTTAGGAAATTCTCCGAAAACATTTGATACCAAAATAGAAAAATTAGAAGCCGAATTAGCACAAGATTCCAACAATGCCGAAAAACTTTTTCTTTTAGCAAAACTGTATGAAAATTATCCGCACTACGATACTTCTAATCATGACCAAAGCATCAAGGAAAAAACACCAAAAGCCTATTCTGCATACAACAAAGCAATAGATTTGGATAATAACCCTGTGTACAAGTTACACCGTGCCGAATTTTTGTGCAGCAACGCCTACATATTAGGCATGGAAACCGAAGAAAGCCATGCCATAATGGAAAAAGATTATAACTACTACATTCAGCATTATAACAGTCCGTATGAAGGCTACGAAGGTCTAAAAAAGATGGCCCAGTTTACTGGTAACTGGGAAGATATTATTAAATACGCAAAACTATCCTACCAAGAAAAGCCTGAAAACACTTATGCATTGATGGATTTAGGCTACGCCTACTCCGAAAGCGAAAGGTATCCGGAAGCCATACAAGCGTATCAAGAATTTCTACAAGCAGAAACAGATTTTCACAATCAGTTACAGGCAAAAGAAGGTCTTGCAAAAGTGTATATAAAATCCGGAGAAGCCGATAGAGCCGAAAAAATGTTTGAAGAACTGGCTCAAAACACATCAAACATCGAAGAAAAAAGCGATGTGTACAACAAGCTTTCTTCTGCATTTATGCTCAATGATGATTTGGATAAAGCCATACATTACCAAGAAAAAGCAGTTCATTTTGCCCAAAACTCAAGTGATAACCACACCTATCCATATAACTTACTTGAACTCTCGTCTCTATATGAGCAAAAAGGCAATAGGAATGAAGCCATCTCTATTATGCAGAAAGTCTGCAACATACGAGGAGAAAATTATGATTATTCTCACCTTGGTGTGCTTTACAAAGAAAACAACCAGATTGCCGAGGCAAAAGCCGCACTCAACAAAGCCCTAGAAATAAATCCTCATGATGAGTATTCTAAAGAAATGTTAGCAGAAATCAATAACAAAGGAAAAGGAGGTTTTTTTAGTAAGTGGTTTTAATTTTAAATACATTTTTTTCAGCCTGACAGATGTTGTAAAATCTGTTGGGATTTTTATAAAATACAAAAAGAATAAATCTCAAAAGCCCTGAAAAATGAATATATTTCTCATTATAATCGCTATTTTGGCAGGACTTGCCATTATTGTATGGATTCTTGTACTATTCAGCAATGAAGCCGAAAAAAATGCCGAAGATGCATTTACTCCAATATGGATGACTTTTCTATTTGTCACTGTTCCTCATTTTGTATTGGCATTGGTTTTAAAAAAACTGAATTTTATGGATATTCCTTTGGGAAGCATCGTTCCTGTCACGCTTATATGTATGGTTTTGGCATTCTTTAGTGGTTACAAAGCTCTCAAAAATTATCTTCACATAAAAGATGAAAACCTAAAAGCAAAAAAATTAAAAATAGACAGTGAATACAAGAAACGATTTGAACTTATCCCAAATCTTGTAAAAGTGATAAAATCTTTCACCGAAAACGAAAACAAAACAATAGAAAAAGTATTGGAAAGCAGAGAAAAATCTATGCAAATGCTTTCGGAAAGCAATAAGAAAACTTTTGACCAGTCGGTAAATCTGCTGATTAATTCGGCGTATGATTACCCTTCACTACAAAATATGCCTTTATACAGAAATCTTACGGCTTCCCTTATTTCTACGCAAGAAAACATTAATTATTACACCGCTGAATACAACAATCTTGCTTCTGTTTTCAATGCTGATTTAAAATCATTTCCTACCAATCTTCTATACAAACGCCTAAACTTTACACCTGCTGAATATTTAGATGAAAATGTTACAGAGGAACAAAAAAAATCTGATGACCTTTTAAAAAATCTGTAAAATGTCTGATTCTAAATATTATATGCCTTCCGGTAAATTTGGTGTATCGGCGGTATTTTTGGCATTGGTTTGTGCAGTTACCCTCATTCCATTGTTGGGTTTTCTTTATGCAATTTCTTGTGCAGAAGTACCTTATGTGGTGTTAAAATGGATATTTCCTATTCTTTTTGCAGCGTTGGTTGGTACAGTAATCAATTTTTCCATCATTATTTATGGCAAAACCAGAAACGGAACAGTAGGATTTTTATTGGCTTCAATTTTATCGTTTTGGGCGTATTTTCTTCATTGGATTTTCTTTTTTGTGTACCTTTCAAGTCAAAATCGGGCGGTTAATTTTGCCTCTTTAATTTCTAAAGAAGGAGAAGGCTTCTTTCAACAAGCTATTTTTCTTGTCAAAAATCCGTTTTTGGTATTTGATTTAATTAATAAATATTGCGGAATAGGATTATGGTCTTTCTTAGGAATAACGTGGAACGGAAACCTGCTGGTAATATTCCTCATTATTGAGTTTTTATTGATATTGGCAATCTCCAGTTTTATAGGATTCGTAAGTTATGACAAGCCATTTGACGAGTTGAACAACACTTGGTTTAAAGAAGATTCTGTAAACATTGAAAAGTACTTTTTACCCGAAGAAAACATCGTATCAAAACTAGAAAAACAAGATTATAAAGGTATTTTAGAGCCTTATCAAAGTCTAAATTCCCAGAGCCAAATTCTCGGTTATTCTCGGCACACCATATATAGCAGTGGAAATACCTATTATCTCTCCATAGAAAATATGGAGCAAAAAATAGATAATGGCAAAACAACCCACACCTCACATAGTTTGGTAAAATATATACAAATTTCTAGTGTGTTTGCATCAGAAATACGGTCAAAAAATAATTCAATCCCGAACAAAATATAACGTAGATGCTCATCAACTCCTGGAATTTTCAAAAGTATAGCGTAAAATGATAAATATTGAGGATATTAGAAAAACAGGTGAAATTCAACTTGACAGCGGTAATTATTCTGGGGCAAAAAAAACTTTTTTGCTGGGTTTACAACATTCAGACAAATACTCTTATCAATACACCATATTTCATACGTTAATTGGCGAAACAGAAATCAAACAAAATAATTTTGAACAAGCCCTGAAAAATCTACAAGAAGCAAGTAAAACAGAATGGGGCGAAACCAATCCATATATTCTTTTTCTTTTAGGTAAAACTTTTTACGAATTAAAGAGAACAGAGGAAGCAAGGAGATGCTTTTTCGCTGTATTCCATCTTTCCAACAAAGAATTTTTTACAGAAGAAAATGAAAGATATTGGATATTAATAGAAAAAGACGTTTAAAAAAATAATTAACCTGAGTTCGGGATAAGATATTTAATCGCAACGGCAAACAAAGATATTTATTGTTTTGATTTCCAAATATTTAAGACAAACAAAGGCGTAAAACTTATGAAGTGAAACAAACTTTTGTATTTGACTACGTCGAATCTTCGATTTCTTCAATAAACGAAGTGGCTTGGTTTATCTTAAAAAAAGCTAAAAATGATTGATTTCTTTGTTTAGCTTTGCGATAAAAAAAATAAAGTGTTTATTTTCAATTATTTATAAGTTTTCTTATCCCGAACTCAGGTTAATTAGTTAAAAACTAATAAAATGTTTATACTTTTCGGTCACCGTGCCACAAAAATTGCGGAGGAAACTAAAAAAGTGAATGAGAACGGTTATTTTCAACCGGCAATAATTCAAATTTACCAGAGATATGCACATATTTTCTGGGTTCCACTCTTTCCGCTTTACCGAAATTACGTTTTATTTTTTCCGGAAACAGGAGCCATTTACGAGAAAACTCTCTTCCAAAAAATGCCTGAAAACTACAAGGAAATCTGCAAAGATGTAAGTAGAAATGCCAGAACACCTTGGTGGACTTTTATAGGAATCATTTTGGTTGGACTGTTGATTTTTTGGTTGGAAAGAAATAACTAAAAATGTTAAACCCTATTTTCAAATAATTAAATAATCAGAAAGTTTTATGAATAACTGGTTTTTCAAAAAAAATTAGTTGAACTCTAAAAAATAGTAAATTTTATGTTAAAAAAAACGTTTGATAAAACTTACTTTATGTTTCTTTTCTAGTTCTTTTGAATATCCTAAATCTGCTTTTGGAAAAATGTTTGATAATTTTAAAATAATATTTTCTGCTAAATCAATTTTGTCCGTCCTCAATATTCTTCTTTTTCCATCTTTAGTAACATATACTATAGAATAATTAATTGCTCCATAAACTATTTTTCTTAATATATAAACCCATACAATTTCGTCATTATTTTTCTTTATGTCTTTTATTATCGGATTTCTACTTTCATCTGTCATTAAATAGCTTATATAAAAAGCCCTAAAGAATATTACTAAAAGTATTGTTAATAATATTTTGCCAACAAGTCTATTGTTGCCAACATCAGGAATTGGATAAAAATAGCATAAAATATTAATGATGATAAATAAACCAAAAATAATCATACCTTCTTTACCCTTTTTAGTGCATAAATTTTGTAATTCTTTCAAAAAATTAATATTCTCAACCGTGTTTTCCATAAAAAGTGATTTATATTTTTCAAAATTAGAAATCTATAGCATTAACGCAAAAAATATGAATCTACAAATAGTATACAAATATTTAATTAGCTTATTAATCTGTCTTTTTAAGAAATAATTATTTGATAATTTTTAAGCGATACTACCATGTAAAATATTTTCTTTCATGAAAATTCTTATCTTTAAATTATAATAAAAATTAATATTATTTTGAATTTCCAATCCTCCAATATTCTACCTCTTTTTTCCAAGAAGAAGATATTATTCAATTAGATAATATTGGAAAATATATTTCTTTGGAAAAAACGAAATTCTCATACTTTTCCCACAAAAAATGCCTGAAAACTACAAGGAAATCTGTAGAGAAGTCAGCCGAAATGCAAGAACACCTTGGTGGACTTTCTTGGAATCATTTTGCTCGGATTATTGATTTTTTGGTTGGAAAGAAGTGCATCATAGAATAAACCAAAAAACCTACAAACCCTATTTAACGTGAAGTAGTCAGCAGTCAGGTTGCTAGGTTGCTCATTTAACCTAATGTGACACCTCTCCTATTTCCTCGGGGCGATGTTTATATTTGAAAAATATAGGGAATAGAACGACTAAAATAGCAGCATAAATAGCAAAAGTTAGCCAGATAGACGACCAATCTTTAACACCGTCTGTTGTAAAATAATCAACTACTTTACCACTCAAATAACCTCCTATAATAGCTCCTAAACCGTTGGACATCATCATAAACAAACCTTGTGCAGATGAACGAATCTCTTTTGGACTTTCTTTTTCTATGAATAATGAACCCGATATAAGGAAAAAATCGAATGCCATACCATAAATGACCATAGATGAGATAAGGAATACCAAGCCTAAGCCCGAAGGTTGAGCGATTACGAAAAAAGCAAACCTAAAAACCCAAGCAATAATACTCATAATCATAACCTTTTTGATTCCGAATTTTTTCAGGAAATAAGGAATTGCCAAAATAAACAGAGTTTCTGATATTTGAGAAATAGAAATAATGATACCCGAATGCTGTACAGCAAAGGTTTCAGCAAATTCAGGAACTGCTTTAAAATCATCGATAAAAGTTTTACCAAAAGCATTGGTAATCTGCAAGCAACACCCTATAAGCACCGAAAACAGAAAGAAAATAAACATTCTCTTTTCTCTAAACAACCGAAAGGCATCTAAACCCAAGGTTTGTACCCATGTTTTATTTTGTACTTTACTGGTTTCTACATTCGGCAAAGTAAAAGAATAAATTCCCAAGGCTATTCCGGCAACTGCACTTAGGATAAACTGATTTTTGTTGAAGCTAAATCCTGCCAAATCTGTAATCCAAAGAGCTACTATAAATCCTACGGTTCCCCAAACCCTGATGTTAGGAAAAGTTTTTACCGTATCATAATTATTTTTTTCTAAAATAGAATAAGAAACCGAATAACTTAGAGGAATGGTAGGCATATACAACAAAGAAACACCCAAAACCGCCAAATAAAACTGGTCGAAAGTAGCGTAGGTAGAAGCTAAATAAATTAACCCCGCACCTAAAATATGCAAAATACCCAATAGTTTTTGGGCATTTATGTATTTATCTGCTATAATCCCTACAATAGTAGGCATAAAAAAAGAAGCAATTCCTAAAGTTGCAAATACCTGTCCAATTTGCGAACCTGTAAATTTAAGGGTTACAAACAAATATCCTCCTAATGAAATCAACCAAGCTCCCCATACAAAAAATTGCAAGAAACTTAAAACAGTCAGTCGTAATTTTAAATTCATAATTTCTATATACTCCGCTTCAGCACCATGCTTTCAGCCATTAAAATTGAATATTATAATCTTAATCTATTTTTCCAAAAAAGCCTAAAGCAATTAATCAATTTTTTTTCTCCTACGGTTCATTTCTTCTTGTACTCGTACCGCTTCATCGAAATCTTCATTTTTCACCGCATCATCTAATTTTTGCTGAAGTTCATCCATAGAAAGCCTCATAAAAGAGCTTTCGTCTTCCATAAGACTATCCTGAGGAATTCCTGCTACCTGATCACTCGTTACATTATCTATAAGATCCAATAAAATTCCTGCTTCGGTTAGTACCTGCTCTGTGGTGTAAATAGGAGCATCAAACCTCACTGCCATAGCTACTGCATCGGAAGTTCGAGCATCCATAATCAAATCTTCGTGTGTTTCCTTATTCTTAAAATTGATATTCGAAAAGAAAACCCCATCTATAATTTGATAAATAATCACAGATTCCAATATATATCCGGCTGTTTCTACAAATTTTGAAAACAAATCGTGGGTAAGCGGTCTGGGCGGTTTTAAATCTTTTTCCAGCCCCATAGAAATCGATTGAGCTTCATAATTCCCTATAACCACAGGTAACTTCACAGAAGTTTCCAAATCTTCAAGCAGCAACGCATAAGCACCGGACTGCGTTTGGCTGTACGATATTCCTCGAATAATTAATTTCTTATACTGCATGGGTACAAAACTACATAATTTTTTGATTTAGTTTCACTAAAAATAATTTTTCTATGCCTATTTGTCCTAATTTTTGTTTGGCAGAATCTTTGCAAAAGGCATACTATAAAATCAACGAATATGGACGAGAATAAAGATTTGCAAGAAGAAAAAACAACAACACAAGAGGAAACAACTCCCAATACTGAAAATTCGGCTACAGAAAATACTGAAAATTTGGCAGTAGAACTTACCCCCGAAGAACAATTGGCAGAAGAAAAAGACCGCTACATAAGACTATATGCGGAATTTGAAAATTATAAAAAAAGAACGCTTAAAGAAAAAATGGAATTCGCCCAATATGCCAACCAAAACATGATGATTTCTATGTTGGGCATCTTAGACGATTTCGAAAGAGCTTTGAAAGAAATTGCAAAATTTGGAAAAGAAGAAGACCTGAAAGGAGTTGAACTCATCTACAACAAATTCAAAAATTCTTTGATTGAAAAAGGCTTAAAAACCATTGAGGTAAAAGCCGGAGACCTCTTCGATGTTGATTTTCACGAAGCTATTACACAGATTCCTGCTCCATCGGAAGATCTGAAAGGGAAAATAGTAGATGTTATTGAAACAGGTTACCAACTTCATGACCGAGTAATAAGATTCTCGAAAGTGGTAACAGGAAACTAAATTTATATATGATAAATGATGATCAACGAGCCATAATAAGCTACAATTTCATCATTTATCAACTATCATTTATCAATTATGAGTAAAAGAGATTACTACGAAATATTGGAAGTAAGCAAAGGAGCTTCCGCCGACGAAATAAAAAAAGCCTATCGAAAGATGGCCATAAAGTATCATCCCGATAAAAATCCGGACGATAAAGTCGCCGAAGAAAAATTTAAAGAAGCTGCAGAAGCCTACGAAGTACTAAGTGACCCCGATAAAAAAGCCAGATACGACCAATTTGGTCATGCCGGTGTTGGCGGTGCTGCAGGAGGCGGTTTCGGTGGCGGTGGCATGAATATGGAAGATATTTTTGCACAATTCGGTGATATTTTCGGAGGACATTTCGGAGGATTCGGTGGTTTTGGCGGTGGAGGCGGAAGACCTCAACAAATAAAAGGTTCCAATCTTAGAGTACGTATAAAACTCAACCTCGAGGAAATGCTGAATGGCACTCAAAAAACCATTAAGGTAAAGCGTATGAAAACCGCTCCCGGCGTAACCTCCAAAACTTGCCCAACCTGCAACGGAAATGGTGTGCAAACAAGGATTATGAATACTATGTTTGGGCAAATGCAAACCCAAACCACCTGTGGAACTTGCCAAGGTATAGGAAAAGTTGCCGATAAAATCCCATCAGGAGCCAATGCACAAGGTTTAATAAAAGAAGAAGAAGAAGTAAGCATCAATATCCCCGCCGGAGCAAGAGAAGGCATCCAACTGAGTGTCCGCGGAAAAGGAAACGACGCTCCTTTGGGCGGTATTCCCGGAGATTTGCTGGTGGTTATAGAAGAAGATGAGGACAAAAATATGAAACGCGAAGGGGACAACCTTCATCAAGAACTCTATATTTCTTTTGCAGAAGCGGCTTTGGGTTGCTCTAAAGAAATAAATACCGTAGGCGGAAAAGTAAAAATAAAGATAGATGCCGGTACACAATCCGGAAAAATCCTACGTTTGGCCGGTAAAGGGCTTCCAAGTTTGGAGCACTACAACAAAGGAGATATGTTTGTACACATCAATGTATGGACTCCTCAATCTTTAACAGCCGAGCAAAAAGAGTTTTTCGAAAAACAGCTCAGCACCGGAAGTATGGTTGCAGAACCTTCAGGAAAAGAAAAGTCTTTTTTTGATAAGGTAAGAGATATGTTCAACTAAAAAAAGAGGCTGTTTTATTTTTAAGACAGCCTCTTTTTTCCAGTTTTAAATCTCTTGAAGTCGTGCAAATTTACCGCTCAAAAAGCAATCTTTCCCCAGACTTTTCGTCTGAAAAATTTCCGTTTTCATAAGCGAGATTCCCATTGACGAAAGTGTGCGTAATTTTAGAATGAAATGTTTCGTTTTCTAATGGAGACCAACCACATTTGTATAAAATATTTTCTTTTGAAACCGTGTAACTTTCATTCAAATCTACCAAAACCAAATCTGCTTTGTAACCTTCCTTCACAAAACCTCTTTTCTCTATTTCAAATAAAATTGCAGGATTGTGACACATTTTTTCTACAATTTTTTCTAAAGAAATTTTCCCGTTTTTGTGATACTCTAACATTACATTCAAAGAATGCTGAACTAAAGGTGCTCCGGAAGGACATTTGGTGTAAAAATTTTGCTTTTCTTCCAATAAATGCGGAGCGTGATCTGTTGCAATGACATCTATTCTATCATCTAAAAGTGCCTCCCAAAGTCCGTTTTTATCCGTTTCAGTTTTTACCGCAGGGTTCCATTTGATAAGAGAACCTTTGGTTTCATAATCTTCGTTAGTAAAGTGAAGATGGTGGACACAAACCTCCGCTGTAATTTTTTTGTCTTTTAGGGGAATGTCATTTCTGAAAAGTTCAGTTTCTTTAGCTGTAGAAAGATGATAAATATGCAATCTTGCTCCTGTTTTTTTTGCGAGCTCTACTGCTTTTGAGCTTGACAAATAACAGGCTTCTTCACTTCTTATCAAATGATGAAATTTCACAGGAATATCTTCTCCGTACTTTTCTTTGTAGCTTTCCGTATTATTTCTGATGGTAGTTTCGTCTTCACAGTGAACACAAATTGGCATTTTCACCTTACTGAAAAAATTTTCCAAAGTTTCGGGATTATCTACCAACATATTTCCTGTAGAGGAACCGAGAAACAATTTAATAGCAGGAACATTTCTCGGATTGGTTTTCAGAACTTCATCTAAATTATCATTAGTTCCGCCCATAGAAAATCCGTAATTGGCATAAGATTTTTCGGAAGCGATTTTGTATTTCTCTTCTAACAGTTCTTGCGTTACAGCATTCGGAACGGTGTTTGGCTGTTCTATAAAACTGGTAACGCCTCCTGCAATTGCAGATTTTGACTCACTTTCAATATCGCCTTTGTGTGTTAACCCAGGTTCGCGAAAATGAACTTGGTCATCAATAACTCCCGGAAGTAGAAACTTTCCTTTAGCATCAATGACTTTATCCATGTTTTCTTCGGGAATATTTTTAGAAATTTTAGAGATTAAATCGTTTTCAATTAACAAATCGCTCTCAAAAATTTGATTTTCATTGACAATTTTGGCGTTTTTTATTAATACTCGCATTTTACTTTTTTAGATTTCTACAAATTTAATTTAAGTTTCGGCTAAAGCCAAAGGAATTTTTGATTTTCGTTGTCGGGCTAAAGCCCGACTCTATTGATAATACCGAAATGTAACTTTAAATCATTAAAAAAAACCTTATAGGTTTGCGAAACCTACAAGGTTTTCCAGGTTAGTTTTTTCAAATTAGTAAAAAATATCAAACTCCAAATCTCAAATCTCAAATCTAATGGTTATTTTTGCATTCTAAATTTTAGAAGTTGTATAAAAAACTATTCGGGCAGACCGCTATTTATGGTTTAAGTTCAGTATTGGTGAGGATTTTCCCTTTCCTTATTGCACCAATTGTAACGAGACATTTTACTACAATAGAACAAGCTCCTTTTGTAGATTTTTACTCTGTTGCGGGGATTATCACCGTAATCCTTACTCATGGAATGGAAACCTCTTTTTTTCGTTTTGCACAAGAAGATATTGACAAAAAAACATTGGTTTCTACCTGCTCTCTGAGTATTATTTCTATTGGTTTTCTGTATTTGGTTTTAGGTTATGTTTTCAGGCAAGATTTAGCCAATTGGTTTCAGACGCCAGACCAAACCAATTACTTGGTAATTTTTCTTTTCATCTTATCTATAGACGCTTTTTCTACTATTCCATCAGCGATTTTAAGATTAGAAGGAAGACCAATACTTTACACTTTTTCAAAAGTAGCAGGAGCAATCATTAATTATATTTTAGTCTATTTTTTTATTATCATTTTACCCAAATATCCGGAAGGCGTTTTAGGGCTAAAATACAGCAGTAGCTTCGGTGTAGGCTATGTTTTTGTAGCCAATTTGGTTCAAAGTATTGTTACGCTATTAATTGTAGGAAAAGAATTTGTGAATTTTGACCCAAGAAAATTTGATTTCAAATTATGGAAAAGAATCATTAATTATTCTTGGCCTGTAATGGTGGCGGGTTTAGCCGGAATTGTGAATCAAACATTAGACAGACAGTTTATCAAAAATCTTGTCCCTAATGAAAATGAAGCAAAGCATCAAATTGCTGTTTATGGCGGAGTGTATAAAATTGCGACTTTCATCACCGTTTTTCGCCAGGCATATCAACTAGGGATTGAGCCTTATTTCTTTAGTAGTTTCAAAAAAGAAGGTTCGCATAAAACTTACACTTTATTGATGGACGTTTTCGTGATTTTGAGTTGTATGATTTACCTATTCTGCATTGTAAACATTCAGTGGATTGCAGAATTGTATTTAAGAAACAAACAAAACTACGAAGGGATTCCTGTGATTCCATACTTAATGTTAGGTGCGTTATTTTTAGGAATTTACCTCAATCTTTCTATTTGGTATAAACTTTCGGATCAAACCAAAGTCGGATTATACATTTCGTTAATTGGAGCTGCAATTACAGTAGGCATCAATTACTTTTTTGTTCCCGAATACGGATATTGGGCAAGTGCCATTGCTGCATTAATCACTTTTTTCAGCATGATGATCATCTCCTACCTCTGGGGAAGAATAAAATATCCTATTCCTTATAATACGGGCAAGATAATAATGTATTTGGCTTTGTCTATAGTACTTTCACTAATTTCTTTTTATTATTTCAGAACCAATTATATCATTGGAAATGTATTTTTCCTCATTTTCATTGGTTTTGTAGCATTCAAAGAACAATCTATTATTAAAAAAATTTTAAAAAGATGACCATAAAAATTATCAACAAATCTAAACATCAACTCCCGAAATATCAGACTGCTCTTTCCGCAGGAATGGATTTATACGCCAATATTTTTGAACCAATCACCCTAAAATCTTTGGAGAGGAAATTAATTCCCACAGGTTTATATATTTCATTACCTGAAGGTTACGAAGCACAAGTGAGACCAAGAAGCGGACTTGCCCTAAAAAACGGAATCACCGTTCTTAACACTCCCGGAACAATAGATGCAGATTATCGTGGTGAGATTGGAGTAATTTTAGTAAATTTATCCTCCGAAGAAGTTACCATAAATGATGGCGATAGAATAGCCCAAATGGTAATTGCAAAACACGAAACGGCAACTTGGGAACAAGTAGAAAATCTTGACGAAACAGAACGTGGAGAAGGAGGTTTTGGAAGTTCGGGAGTGGCTAAAAAATAATTTTTTTTCAGAGCCAGTATTTTATTTCCAACATAAAAATTATGAAGGAAATAAATCTTTGAAATATGAGAATAACCTACAAAAACAATCTTTGCTATGCACAAATCCAATAAACCAATTGCCGGCTATCATCTTTTAATGATTCTTTCCTCTGTTGATGGCGAGTTTTCGCCTGAAGAAGGAATGCTTATACAAGAATATTTGGCAGAAGAGTTTCCATTTAAGATAAATCTGGATAACGAATTAGAAGTAATTGCTACGCTACAACCGGAACAATGGAAAGACCATTTTGAATTTCATGCACGTTGTTTCTACGATGACTCTACCGAAAAAGAGCGTAAAAGTTTTGCGAAATTTGCAAAAACTCTCATCAAAGCCAATGATGAAGTAACAGAAAGAGAGCATCAATTCTATATTCTACTGAAAAAAATCTGGAAATTAGAATAAGAAAACTTCAAAATATTAATAAAAATCTACCTATGAAATTATTAACTATCGCCGTTGTAATGCTTGCCACCACAATGAATGCACAAAACTGGAGCCATGTAAAGCCTCCCATCGCCGAAAAAAAGGAACATATCCGTAATATCCATGGAGATAAGGTGAACGACCCGTACTATTGGATGATTGACTACTTCAAAAAAGGAAAAGACTCCTCCAAAGTAGTAGATTATCTAAAAGCCGAAAATACCTACTGGGAAACCATGATGAAGGATACCGAACCTTTCAGAGAAAAACTTTTCCAAGAAATGAAAGCAAGGATCAAGGAAAAAGACGAGTCAGTTCCTACTTTCAGAAACGGCTATTTCTACTACACCAAAACCGAAACAGGCAAACAGTATTTTAAATATTACCGAAAAAAAGGCTCACTGAAAGCTCCGGAAGAATTGTTGTTAGATGTAGACAAAATGGCAGAAGGACATGCCTATTACTCGGCTACAGGATTCAGCGTAAGCCCGGATAACAAAAAACTCATCTATGGAGTAGACGATGTTTCCAGAAGACAGTACAAACTGTTTATGAAGGATTTAACAACAGGAAAAGTAACCGATTTAGGAATCAAAAACACTTCGGGCTATGCCACTTGGGCGAACGATAATAAAACAATTTTCTACACCTCAAAAAATGAGGTAACGCTACTTTCCGAAAAAATCATGCGACACATCATAGGAACAGATGCAGCGAAAGATGTAGTAGTATACGAAGAAAAAGACAAGTCCAACTATATCGGACAAAGCAAATCCAAAAACGGAAAATATATTTTCATTAACTCATCGGCAACTACTTCATCAGAAGTTTGGTATATTTCTGCTGATCGCCCCATGGAGGATTTCAAAGTTTTTCAACCCAGAATAAAAGATGTTCTGTACGATGTAACCGCTCTGGAAGATAAATTCTTGATTACCACCAACAAAGATGCTTTAAACTTTAAAGTAATGCAAACCCCTTTGGGTAAAACCGGCGTAGAGAATTGGAAAGATTTTATTCCGCATCGTAAAGATGTTTTAATGGAAGGGGTAGATGAATTTAAAAACTTTTTGGTATTCTCAGAAAGACAAAACGGACTTTCTCAATTGGTTTTAATGAATAGAAAAACAGGAAAAAAAGAGTTTTTGAAATTCGATGAACCTGCTTACACCGTTTATCCATCAGGAAATCCTGAGTACAATACCGATAATTTCCGCTTTGGGTACACCTCCATGATTACGCCAAGTTCCCAGTACGAACAAAATTTGGTCACCGGAAAAAGAACCTTACTAAAACAGCAAGAAGTTCTTGGGGGTTACGACAAAACAAAATACACAACCGAAAGAATATTTGCCACCGCCAAAGACGGCACCAAAATCCCCATGTCGGTAGTCTACAAAAAAGGCTTGAAAAAAGATGGTAAAAATCCGTTGTTGCTTTATGCTTATGGCTCTTACGGAAGCTCTATGGACGCTACTTTTGGCAGCACACGCCTCAGTTTACTCGATCGCGGATTTGTATACGTTCTTACCCATATAAGAGGTGGGCAAGAAATGGGCAGACAGTGGTACGAAGATGGTAAAATGATGAAAAAGATAAACACTTTTACCGATTTTATTGATTCCGGTGAGTTTTTAATCAAAGAAAAGTTCACATCTCCGGAGCATTTATATGCACAAGGAGGTTCTGCAGGAGGATTGCTGATGGGAGCTGTAGTAAATATGAAACCCGAACTTTGGAATGGAGTTATTGCTCAAGTTCCTTTTGTAGATGTAGTAAATACCATGCTCGACGAGTCTATCCCACTTACTACCAATGAGTACGACGAATGGGGAAATCCAAACAACAAGGAAGCCTATTTCTATATGAAATCTTACTCTCCGTATGAAAATATTGAGAAGAAAAAATACCCCAATATATTGGTAACTACAGGCTTACACGATTCTCAGGTACAGTATTTCGAACCGGCAAAATGGGTAGCCAAATTACGAGACATGAAAACCGACAACAATGTTTTGTTTCTAAAAACCGATATGTCCTTCGGGCATGGTGGAGCTTCCGGAAGGTTTGATTATCTGAAAGACGTAGCATTGGTGTATGCTTTTATGTTTAAATTAGAGGGAATTACACAATAAAAACCATAGTAATGAGATTATTATAAAGTTGTGAAGTCATAAAGCTACAACAGCTATTTAGATAATTACCTAATCATCTCATTATCTAATTCTAAACCCATAGATTTTCATAAAATTTCTATGGGTTTTTGATTTTCTATCAATACTATACACAGATTCTTTACAAACCGCTTCATTAAATCATTTAAAACAGATACTTTTGTAGTTCAAACATATTTTATAATGCAAAAAATCATCATACAAACCACAGAGAACCCGAAAGTCATGAAATTTGTAGCCGATAGCACCCTTATTGAAGGTTCTTTGGAACTCGACAGAAATTCGGATATTTCGGAGCTTCCTTTGGCACAAGATTTATTCAACTTTCCGTTTATCAGCAAAATTTTTATTACCGCCAACTTTGTTGCCGTGGCTAAAGAGGACACCGTAGAATGGGAAATGGTTATTCAAAATCTGAAAAATACTATCGAAGACAATCTACTCGCCTATCCTACTCTATTTTTGCCTAAAAAGAAAGAGCCCGTTCAGCTCTATGCAGAAATGACTCCCAATCCTGCAGTAATGAAATTTGTAGGAAACAAGGCATTGCTTAAAGGATTTTTAGAAATAAAAAACGAAGAAGAATCTCACGAAGTACCTTTGGCACAGTCTTTATTCTATGAGTTTAGCTTTATAAAAGAAGTTTTCATTAATGAGAATTATGTTGCGGTAACCAAAGACGAAAGCGTTAGTTGGCACGAAGTAATGATTGAAGTACGAGAGCACATCGTACAATATCTGCAAGAAGGAAAAATTGTAAGTCATATCCCCGGGAAACACGAAAAATCTCAGGCGGAAACCTTTAATAATAGAGAATACACCGAAACAGAAGAAAAAATTAACGCTATTTTACAAGAGTACGTAGCACCTGCCGTAGAAAATGATGGCGGAAGAATTTCCCTCATAGCATTCGATGAGACTACCAAAACTGCTAAAATGCTTCTACAAGGAGCTTGTAGTGGGTGCCCGTCTTCTACCATGACTCTTAAAAATGGGATTGAAGGGGTTTTGAAAAATTTCTTGCCCAATGTTGTAGAAAATGTAGAAGCAGTAAATGGATAACTCTAATTTAAAAAACTTAAATTTTGAATAAAAAAGGCATATTATTAGTCAATCTCGGATCACCCAAATCCACCAAAGTAGAAGATGTAAAAGAATATTTAGACGAATTCCTGATGGACGAGAAAGTTATCGATTACCGTTGGTTCTTTCGTGCCCTGATTGTTCGAGGAATTATTTTGAAAACCAGACCCAAAAAATCGGCCGCCGCTTACCAAACCGTATGGACCGATGAAGGTTCTCCACTCATTGTAATTTCCAAACAAATTCAGGCAAAACTTCAAAAATTGGTAGATGTGCCTGTAGCTTTGGGAATGAGATACGCTGAACCCTCTATAGAAAACGGTATCCGAGAACTCGTGAACAAAGGAATTACCGAGATTACCCTATTTCCGCTCTACCCACAATATGCCATGAGCACCACCGAAACCGTAGTTGATAAAGCAGAAGAGGTACGAAAAAAGCACTTCCCGAATATCAAAATCAATTATGTACAGCCCTTTTATAATCGGGATATTTATATCAATTGCTTGGCGGAGAGCATCAAAGAAAAACTACCCGAACATTTCGATACTTTACAATTTTCTTACCACGGTGTTCCCGAAAGACATCTCTACAAAACCGACCCTACCAAAACCTGTAAAATAGGCGATTGTTGCTTTAAAGACGAACACCCTTCTCATAAGTTCTGTTACAGGCATCAATGTTTTAGAACTACCGAGTTGGTAAGGCAGAAATTGGGCTTGGAGAAAGAAAAGATATTAGTAAGTTTCCAATCCAGATTAGGAAAAGACAAATGGATTGAACCTTATACCGACGCCACTTTGGAAAGTTTACCCCAAAAAGGAGTAAAAAACTTGGCTATTGTATGTCCTGCTTTCGTTTCAGATTGCTTGGAAACTCTGGAAGAAATATCGGTAGAAGGCAAAGAAGAGTTTTTGCACGCAGGAGGTGAACAGTTCAACTATATTCCTTGTCTTAATGACGAAGACCGATGGATTGAGGTGGTAAAAACACTCTGCGAGGAAAAACTGAACGAACTTTAGTCTCAACAAAACATTGCTTTCTTGTTATTCCATAAGAATGTCTGAAATTATGAGATTTTATGAATTTTTAACGCAAGATAAATTTTCATGTTTCGTTATTAATTAAGATATTTGCGGATAATTTAAAAATAAAGAATGAAAAGATTAATCGTTTTATCTTTCATCGCAACAGGTTTCGGATTACATGCACAAAGCATCGGTAACTCGCCTTATGCAGCGTATGGAATTGGCGAAGTGAAATATGACAACACCGTAGACCTAAGCTCTATGGGCGGTATTTCTACCGCATATATTTGGGATTTTAACAACCAGTTCAATTTCAAAAACCCGGCAGCCAACCAAAATTTGGAACTTACTTCCATTAAAGTTCAAGGAACCAACGAGAACAATTTTTTCAAAAGCGATTACAATAATATGAATGTTACCAAGCATTCTTCTTATTTATCCAACATATCCATTGCTTTCCCGCTTTCCAAAAAAGTGAAATTCGGGTTTGGTTATCAGCCTTATAGTTCAAAGAGATACAACATTATTTCTTACAAAACAGATGAGAATGGTAACAGAACACAGGCTAATACCTTCAAAGGAGATGGAACGCTCAATATCATACAAGCAGCTTTTGGCTATTCCGTTACTCCCGAGTTAGCTTTGGGTTTAAAAACCAATTTTTATTTCGGAAAATTATATGATACTGAAGAAGTTGCCTTTGCCAATACAGATTTAATTAATGGCTTCGAAACGACAAACAAGGTTAAAAGTTTCAATTTTACTTTAGGATCTACTTATCAGAAAAAACTGAAAAACGACAGAAAGTTGACCTTAGGAGCAACCTATACTTTCGGGACTACCGGAAATTTTGAATCGAATTACACCAATAGTACTTATTACTACTATGGTAATACCAAGGCTTACCAAACCATTATTGAAACAAAAAATGGTGAAGACAAAAACCTTATTCCTCAGGAGTTTTCCTTAGGTGTAGGTTTCGGACACGATGCCAAATGGTTTGTATCTTCACAAATCGATTACAAATCGGGCAAAACCGTACAGTTTTTAGCACAACCTTTCGCTTACAAAGATTCTTTCCGATTCTCTGCAGGTGGTTGGTATCTGCCTAATTATAATGATTTCAGAAATTATTTTTCCAGAATCGTTTATCGCTACGGTGCATTTTACGAAAAAGGAAACCTTAACATCAACAATACCGACATTAACCAGTTTGGAGTTACGCTTGGAGCTTCTTTACCTTTTCAGCGAAGCAATATCAACCGTATGAGCAGCATAGATTTGGGACTTGAGGTGGGCAAAAGAGGAACCTTACAAAACAACTTAATCAGTCAAACTTTTGTAAATCTGAAAATTGGTATTAACTTTGCCGATAAATGGTTTGAGAAGCGTTACTACGATTAATTTGATAATGAAATTCAACGGAAAAACATATTTTAAAAATATAGTCGCGGTTTATGGGGCTATATTTTTTATTTTTACTTCATGCGAAGAAGATTTGGCCAATGCCAACAAAAGTAAAAATAAGAATTTTCCGTCCAGAATTATCCACAATGCCAATATTTTACAAAAGGATTCCGGATTTGTAAGAATACGCTTCAAAGCTCCTCTACTGGAAGAATACGAATTTATAGATACGCCTTATGTAGAAGTAAGAAAAGGACTCTATGTTGAATTTTTCGACAAGAAGAAACCCAAAATACCGGGAAAACTTACTGCTAAATATGCCAAATTTATCGAAAAAAAGGATTTTTACGAAGCCAAGGGAGATGTAAAAGTCATCAACAACGAGGGACAAACATTCGTGATGCAATCTATCTATTGGGACAAAAAAAACCGAAGAATGTATACCAAAGACACTGTTTTTATATCGGATAAAGATGGGAATATCTTTGTAGCTGCCAACGGAATGAATGCTAAAGATGATTTCTCGGAATATACTTTCTTCAACAATTCCGGTGATATTGTTCCTCAAAAAATGCCCGACAGAAAAAAATAGATTAAGAAAAAATGCCCTCTATCTCAAACTACGTCATAGGATTGATGTCCGGTACCAGCCTTGATGGGTTGGACATTTGTTACGCAAAATTTGATTGCAACAACGAGTGTTGGAAGTTCGACATCATCTATGCAGAAACTATTGAATACAGCCAAGAATGGCTTCTAAAACTCTCGGAGGCTTTTCATCTCAACGCTCAAGATTTATTTGCCCTGCACTCCGAATATGGTTTCTATTTGGGACATAAGGTAAACGAATTTATATCCAAATATTCCATAGAAAGAGTTGATATTATCGCCTCTCATGGGCAAACCATATTCCACCAACCTCACCGAAGGTTTACCACGCAAATAGGTGATGGAAGAGCCATTCGGCTCATCACCAACTTGCCGATTGTTTACGATTTTAGAAGTCAAGATGTACTTATGGGTGGCAACGGAGCTCCGCTGGTTCCCATTGGTGACGAGTTGCTATTTTCCGAGTACGATGCCTGCCTCAATTTGGGTGGCTTTACCAATATTTCCATGAAAAAGGAGGATAAAAGAATTGCCTTCGACATTTGCCCGCTCAACGTAGTTCTAAATCATTACGCTCAACAATTGGGTAAAAATTACGATGACCAAGGAAACTTTGCTAAGAAAGGAAAAATAAACCCAAGCGTTCTTCAACAGCTCAATGGGTTAGATTTTTATCGACAAAAACCACCCAAATCCTTGGGAATGGAGTGGACGAATCAACACGTTTTTCCTTTACTAAAAGACAATCCGGAAGATTGCTTAGCCACATTTACCGAACATGCAGCTATACAGTTGGCAGAGATTCTTACAAAATATCACATTAAAAAACTTTTAGTAACAGGCGGTGGAGCCTACAACCAATTCTTAATAGAAAGATTAAAATCTAAGACTTCTGCCTCCATCATTATTCCAAACAAAAAAATTGTAGATTTCAAAGAAGCCCTGATATTTGCTTTAATGGGCGTACTGAGATGGAATAACCGCATTAATATCCTCTCATCTGCCACAGGAAGCACACACGACCATTCTTCTGGGATTGTGGTATAAGAAAAAGTTAAAAGGAGGGAGCTATAGTCTTCATTATTTCCAACTTGGGGAGCCTAAACAGTTCCTAAAAAAGAACCCCTCAGCTTTGCTGAGGGGTTTTATGTTATGCTGCTTTTTTCTCAGCACATGCTTTTTTGTCTTTAGCACATTCCTTTTTGTCTTTAGATGAACATGCTTTTTTATCTTTAGTAGCACATTCTTTCTTTTCTTTAGAAGAGCAACATGCTTTTTTAGGAGCTTCCTGAGCGATTCCTAAACTAAAAACGGCTACTGCTATTACGGTAATTAACTTTTTCATAATTTCTGATGTTTTTTTTGATTAAACTTGAATCCAAATATACTATTTTTTTTGATATACCCAACATATCATTAAAAAAAATACAGATTAGTTATAATTTTTTTCTTTTGATATAAATATAAATGCCAATTACCGTAAGTAGCATTACCGCAATTATGCCAAAATATCCGTAGGGACTTTCCAGCTCCGGCATATATTTAAAATTCATGCCGTAAAAACCTGCCAAAAAGGTAATCGGTAAAAAATAGAGCGAAATAACAGAAAGTACTTTCATAGCCTCGTTATTTTTTTGATCCGATAGTGCCAAAAAAAGACTGATAAGATTGGTGGTTTGATAATTGAGATGTTCAAAATCACTCACTGCCTTAACGTGACTATCTTTCAAATCTTTTATTTCTACAGGATTAATGGGGAATTTCTCAATAAAACTTACCCACTCGCCGGATAAGTTGAGCAGTTTCAAATTAAGTCCTACTTTTCGCTTGAAACGATAGAGTTTTTTTATTTCCAAAGAGGTGGATTTGTTCATCGTAAAAACCTCGTTTTCTATAATATCCATTTGCTCAGCGAGCAATCTGTTTTCTGTTTCAAACGATTTAAAAATCTCCAAACCTATCTCCAATGCTATTTTGTAGGGATTGGGATTTTCGAATTTTTCTTTCTGCAAATCACTAAGTATCCTTTCTTGCCCCACAATAGCGAGCCTATGCACCGTTAAAATAAGATTATTTTTTACAAAAATTCCCACTTTCGTACTCACATCGCTTATAGAGCCTAAGGATTTCCGCTCAGCATTCGAACTTTGGCGTGCCAGAATAAATTTTACTTCTCCCAGGTCTTCGGCTTTTGGTAAATGGTACGAATCAATACAGTCTTCCAAAAGCAAACGATTGATTCCATATTTTTCTGAAACCCAATCCAGCTCATCTGCTTTTAGCTCCTGAATATCCACCCATTCGAACTGATTGTTTTTGTATAAAGTTTTATGTATCATACCATAAATTCTAATTTATTTTAAACTTATAATTTGAACTCCAGTTTAACATTGAAAAACCTGCCCGTTAATCGTACAGGAACAGGATAGTAGTAGCCACTTGCAACATCATTTACCCATTGGTTGGCAACAGTATTGTTGATGTTGAAAGCATTATAAATCTGTACTCCCAAAGACAATTCTTTAAAATTGGCCCAAAAACCTCCGGAAGGTTGATTGTCCTTTTGGTCTATAAAAATTTTGGTCAAACCAATGTCTACTCTTTTATAAGACGGCAAAGTTTTCTGAAACTGATAAGGCGTATCAAAATTAGGCAGCCCTGTGCTATCAAAAGAAACGGGAGTTCCTGTGGCTAAACCGCTGGCGTAAGTAAGGGTTAAATTAACCCGCATACTTGGAAATTTCGGCATATAGTCCTGATAAAACATAGAAAACCGAAAACGCTGATCTGTAGGTCTCGAGATATAGCCCTTACCATCTATATTTTCAAAAACACGGGCGTAGCTCGCAGAAATCCAAGAATCTATCCCCGGAACAAACTCTCCGAATAACCGACTATCAATACCATAGGCATAGCCTTCGGAATTATTTTTTCCGGAATATCTTACCCTTACATTGTCGATATAATAAGGAATAAGGTTATTCATTTTTTTGTAATAAGCCTCTGTGACAAGTTTGAAAGGTCTATCGTCCCATTTGAACTCAAAATCGTTGGCTACAATAAGCTGTAAAGATTGTTGTGCTTTTATATTCGGATTAAAATTTCCCGTCAAATCCTTGATTTCCTTATAAAAAGGAGCCTGATAGTACACCCCACCCGAAATCCTAAATAGCATATCCCAATCCCAATTGGGTTTAATAGCCAACTGAACTCTCGGGCTGATGAGGCTTTCTTTGTTGAAATCCCAATATTGCCCTCTAACTCCCGCATTGATGAATATTTTGTTATCATTCCAATAAAATTTTTTGGAATATTGGGTATAACCTGAAATTCTGAGAGTTTCCAGTTGGTTTTCTCCTGCTATGTGAAATTTTAATTTCAACAATGATGGATCTAATGTTCCCGGCTGAGTAATCGCTTTGGGTTGGCTATAGCCCATATAATCTACCAATTGCCATTCGTTGGTTAAATCCTGTAAAGATTCTTTTTGAATTTTGATACCGGCTTCTATATCTGTATTCACGTCCGGCGAAAACTGAGCTTTCAATTGTGTACCGTAGATTCTTGCCAGCAAGTCGTTTCTGGCATGATCTATTTGTCCGCCCACATCATAAGACGTTACAGGCTCTCCCGTTTTGGGATCAAAGGTTTGTAATAAAAAACCGGAAGCAATGGTATAATATTCTTTTTCTCGGTTCTGATAGGCAAAATTATCCAAAGAAAATATCCATTTTTTGTTAGGTTTAAAGTTAACAGAAACGGTTCCCATCATATTACGATACTGGTCATCTTCCTTTCCGTCGTAGAAAACCGTTACTTTCAAAGGGGTTTGAAGACTTCCGAAGTCTACTTCTTTTTTCTTGGGAATCATGGTATAATCGTTTTTAGACCAATATCCCGTAAACGAAACCGACCACTTTTTGTTAATCTCATAATTGATATAAGACTGAAAATCCATGTATTGCGGATTGAAATCGGTTTCTTCATTAAGCGTATTGAGAACCAAATTGGTGTTTCGGTAGCGTACACCCAAAAGAGCAGAAAGTTTTTTGTTCTTAGAGGCAAATCCTGTGGAAAGCCTTCCTCCGATAAGAGAAGCCTCTCCGGAAACTTCAAATTTCTGAGGTCGGCGATAGTAAATATTAAGTGCCGAAGACATCTTATCTCCATATTTTGCTTCAAATCCTCCTGCCGAAAAATTAACCACTGAAACCATATCGGGGTTAATGATGCTCATCCCTTCTTGTAAACTATTTCTGATTAAAAAAGGACGATAGATTTCAATATCATTAATATAGATTAAGTTTTCATCGAAATTTCCACCACGCACCATGTATTGAGAACTGAGTTCTGTGTTGGAATTAACAGAAGGTAACGTCTTGAGCAAACCCTCGATGCCACCGGAAAGAGAGGCAATTTGCTGTGCCTGCTGAGAGGAAATTTCCAAAGATGTTAAATCTGTATTTTTTGGTTTGCCTTTCTTTTGAAACACTACTTCTTTTATGGTTGTCTCTTTGGCAATAGGAGCAAATAATATACTGATATTCTGAATCTTAGGACTTGTATTGATTTTTTTGGAAAAAGATTTAAAACCTTCTTTTTCAGCAACAAGCATTTCTATAGCAGATGCCAATGGAATTTTCACAACCCCTTTGCTATCGGTAGTATAATGCTGGTTGTTGTAATTGATTCTTGCATCAGAAACTCCTTCGCCATTTTCGTCTAAAACCCTCAGATTAATTTGAGAAAAAAGAAAACCGGGAAATAGAATAAAAAAAAATAAACGGATGTTTTTCATAAATCTGAAAGTTTATTATTGCACCAAATAATAAAATTAAAAAAGCAAAAAACTATTTTTTCTTCCTTGCCTGTGTTTTCTGTTTTTGCTGAGCTCGGTTTCCCGGCTTGGTTTTAGGAGGTTTTCTTTTGGAAGGACCGCCTAAATTTATTTTTTTGTTTTTATCTTTTTTCTCATGAAAAGCACCGCCACCCTCGGCAATTTTTACTTTAACCGGATTTTTCATGATAACAATTTCTTTTTCGGCAGCAATTTTTACCGAAGAAATCCGAACCGTTTCCGGAAAATTACACTTAGGAATATCTTTATCCATAAGTATTTCGATGTCCAAAAGAAGGCTTTCTTCTTTGGGTGTATAGAAACTTATAGCAATGCCTTCTTTATCTGCCCGTCCTGTTCTTCCTATTCTGTGGATGTATTGCTCAGGAACCTCAGGAATTTCGAAATTGAATACATGAGACACATCGGGAATATCCAATCCTCTTGCCATAACATCGGTAGTAATGATGCCTCTGAGCTCGTTATTAGCAAAACTTGCCATTGTCTTTAACCTGAAATTTTGCGATTTATTGGAATGGATAACACCAAATTCTCCGGGAAAATCTTCTTCTAATCTTGTATAAATTAAATCTGCGTGCCTTTTGTTATTCGCAAAAATCAGAATTTTTTCTAAACTATTATCCGTAGCAAGAAGGTGACAGAGTAAATTGAGTTTGGTGTTGAAATTAGCCACAGGAAATGCCGATTGAGCAATTTTCTCCAAAGGTGTTCCGGAGCGAGCTAAGGAAATTTCCAATGGGTTTTTGAAGTATTCGTTCAGCATTTCATCTATAGCATCTGTCATGGTTGCCGAGAAAAGTATATTTTGCCGTTTCTCGCTCATCATGGTGAAGATATTGGTAAGCTGTGTTTTGAAACCTAAAGAGAGCATTTCATCGAACTCATCAACCACCATTTTCTTCAAATCTTTAAACTGCAATACATTGTCTATTGCCAAATCCATTACTCTGCCCGGTGTTCCTACTAAGATGTCTACTCCTTCGTATACCAATAGTTTTTGTGTATTGATATTTACACCACCATATACTCCCAAAACCCTTACAGCAATGTCTTCGGTAAGTTTTTCCAATACTTCGGTTACTTGTACCACCAATTCTCGGGTAGGCACTAAGATGAGGATTTTAGGTTGATCCGATTTAGAATATTTGTATTCCTTCAGTAAAGGTAAAAGGTATGCTAACGTTTTTCCGGTGCCTGTTTGGGCAATTCCCATAATATCTCTCCCCGAAAGTATGGGAGAGAAACTTTTCCACTGAATGGGAGTGGGTTCAGAAATATTAAATTTTTCTAAAGCGGTATACAACTGCTTGGGCAAATCGAAATCGGCGAATGTAGGCTTCATCTGTTGATGTTTATTATTTTTTTAAAGGTCAGATGGAACACCCATCGTCATCGCCCTGTATGTCAAAATTTTATTTTGACATACAAAGGCATTTCATCTTGCAAAAATACTCATTTAAAACGAATATTTTTTTGCATTATTTAACCTAACTCAATATAAAACTGTCGGAAAAACAGATTAATCCTATAATTTTCTATTTCTTTATAAATTTCAGATTTGCTGTTGTAACATTATTCTCAGTAATCGAGAGAATGTAAGTACCTTTTTTTAATCTGGATATATTGATTTTCCTGTCCATTATTTTTCCTTGAGACATTATTTGTCCTACTGTATTATACACCGTATAGTCGGCATTGGTAGAGATGTTGTTGCTCATATTCAACCAATCGGCAGCAGGATTAGGATAAATACCGATAGATTCCGCTTTTGGAGACTCATTACCGATACTTAAAAAGTTATCCGACGGTAGAATTTTTACCGAAT
>JAGOJI010000081.1 GCA_017995195.1 Cloacibacterium sp. | reverse complement strand
CCCCAAAAACTATTATCAAGGGGTTCTTTTTTGAAATTAAATGTAAAGCTAAATGTAAAATAGGTATTTAGGCTGTTTCTATTTTTAATAATTTTTATTTAGGACAGTATTGGCATAACTTTAATTAAAACAATCAAACCATGAGGAAAATTCTTTATTTATTAACTATTTTGATTGCTCAACATTTTCTATCCCAAGAAAAAGAGAAAGAAGAATCTCCTAAAATAAATTTATCCGGATTTGTTGAAGTGTTTTATACTTATGACTTCAACGAGCCCAACTACCATAATCACCTTAGACAACCCTTTTTGTATACTTATAATCGCCATAACGAATTCAATTTAGACCTAGCCGTACTAAAAGCAAATTACCAAACCGAAAATGTACGTGCTAATCTTGCTTTACAATTAGGCACCTATGCCACAGATAATTTGAACTCAGAAAAAGATGTTTTCAAATTTATCAATGAAGCGAATTTAGGGGTAAGACTATCCAAAAAACACAACATCTGGTTAGATGCAGGAATTATGCCTACTCATATTGGGTGGGAAAGTGTTTTTGGAAAAGATGATGCTACCCTAACCCGAAATATAGGCACCGAAAATCAACCTTTCTACGAAACCGGTGTTAAAGTTTCGTATACTACCCAAGACGGTGTATGGCAAATAAGCGGAAGTATCCTTAATGGCTGGCAGAGAATTTCAAGAGTTGATGGCAACCAAACTATGGCCTTTGGAAGCCAGTTAAGCTATAAACCTAATGATAAATTTCTTTTCAACAGTAGCACTTTTATAGGAAATGACAAACCAGAGGAAGAGAAAAAAATGAGATATTTTCACGATTTTTTTATGGTATACAGTATTAACGAAAAAATACAAACAACCTTTGCTTTCGATATTGGTGCCGAGCAGAAAGAAAAAGGAAGTAAGCAATATAACATTTGGTATTCACCTAACTTCTTACTGAAATACCAATTTACTCCGAAGTTTTCTACTACAGGCAGAGTAGAATTTTATAGTGACCGAAATAATGTATTATCTACTCCTGAAAATAAAAAACCTTTTGAAGTATTTGGCTATTCTATGAATTTCGATTACAAAATTCAGCCGACCGTTCTATGGCGCTTGGAATTCAGAAACTTCCACTCAACAAAAGATGCCATTTTCAGAAAAAACGATGATTTTATAAAAAATAATTTCTTCATCACAACAAGTATTTCTACTTGGTTTTAGATAAAACGGCACTAATAAAGCATTTCATGAAAACATTTCAATATACTCTTTACTTTTTTAAATATGATTAATGGTAAACGGTTAGGAAGTTTTTGGAGTTGTACGACAATACTTCTCAATTTTTTATTTTCAGTACATGACAAAAATTTGAACTCATTGAGCTCTATAGCATAGAATCACCATTTTTTTAGCAAAGTCACATATACCAACAGAGTGGCTTAATCTACCTAACAACAATCTAAAAACAATTCAGTTCCTTGTTTGGCTTAGCATTAAAAAAATAAAGCTTTTATTTTCAATTGTTTATATTTTTTTGTTAATCTGAATTTAACTTATTATAATTTTTTGTGTACTCAATACTTTTATAATAAAAAAAGCACCGAAAATATTCGATGCTTCTTTATTTAAAATATCTAAAAAATTTAAAATTAGCTCTTTTTGAGTGCCTCAGCTCCGGATACAATTTCCAAAATCTCGTTGGTAATAGCTGCCTGACGGGCTTTGTTATAGAAAATAACCAATTCATTTTTCAGAGCATTGGCATTATCGGTTGCTTTGTGCATTGCCGTCATTCTCGCTCCATGTTCCGATGCAATAGAATCTAAAACCGCTTTATATACTTGAGTTTTGATAGATTTTGGAATCAATGTCTCCAAAATAGTTTTTTTATCGGGCTCAAAGATATAATCTGTTTCTTCGGTTTCTTCTTCCTGCTCAGGCATAGAGATAGGTAACAACTGCTCGGTAATAACCTGCTGAGTAGCTGCGTTGATGAATTTATTATAAATCAAATGTACCTCATCAAATTCTGCTGCTTTAAAATCTCTCATCAAAGCATTCGTAATTTTTGAAATTGCTTCAAAACTCATGCTATCGAAAATGGCACTTTGGTTATCATATACCTTTCTGCTTCTTCTTACCGCATCGTATACCTTTTTACCAATAGTAAGCACCTCTATTTCTATATCTTTCTGTTTAAGACAGTTAGCATTCAGTTCCTTGATAACCGAGGAATTGAAAGCTCCTGCCAAACCTCTGTTTGAAGTAATTGCTACGAAAAGTACTTTCTTTACTTCTCTTTTTTGAGCAAAATCAGAAACATTTTCCGAAGAGCCTGTACTTACCTTCTGAATGAGCTCTTGGAGCTTCTCAGAGTAAGGTCTCAACATGGTAATGGCATCTTGTGCTTTCTTTAGTTTCGCTGCCGAAACCATTTTCATAGCACTAGTTATCTGCATCGTAGAAGATATAGATGTGATTCTGCCTCTAATTTCCTTTAAATTTGCCATTATTTTTAGTCGTTGGTTGCTGATTTTGGGTTGTCAGTTTTAAGAAAAATCCATCAACTATCAACCAAAACCATCAACTAATTGATTAATTATACTTTGAACCTATTTCTGTTGCTGCTTGTCTTAAAACATCTGTTAAATCCTTATCGATTTTTCCTGCTTTCAAAGCCGCCATTACTTCAGGATGCTTGCTCTTAAGGAAATCTACATATTCTTTTTGGAAAGCCTTTACTTTTCTCACAGGAATATCTTTTAGTAGATTTTCTGTACCTGCATAAATCATAGCAACCTGACTTTCTACCGGAAGTGGTGAGTTTACGGGTTGTTTCAAAATTTCTACGTTTTTCTCACCTTTGGAGATTACTGCCATAGTAGCGGCATCGAGATCGGAACCGAACTTAGCAAAAGCTTCCAATTCTTTGTACTGAGCTTGGTCTAATTTCAAGGTACCCGATACTTTTTTCATGGATTTAATCTGTGCATTACCGCCCACACGAGATACAGAGATACCCACATTAATCGCAGGACGCACCCCTGAGTTGAATAAGTCTGATTCCAAGAAAATCTGTCCGTCTGTAATCGAAATTACGTTGGTAGGAATATACGCAGAAACGTCTCCTGCTTGTGTCTCGATAATAGGTAGAGCTGTTAACGAACCTCCTCCTTTTACCATTGGCTTCAATGCTTCCGGTAAATCGTTCATTTGAGATGCAATGGTATCATCTTTAATTACTTTAGCAGCTCTTTCCAAAAGTCTGGAGTGCAAGTAGAATACGTCACCCGGATAAGCCTCACGACCCGGTGGTCTTCTTAATAATAATGAAAGCTCACGATAAGCCACCGCTTGTTTGGATAAGTCGTCATAAATAATCAAAGCCGGACGACCTGTATCTCGGAAATACTCTCCTATCGCCGCACCTGCCATTGGGGCATATACCTGCATTGGCGAAGGATCGGAAGCGTTCGCCGCTACTACTACGGTGTAAGCCATAGCACCTCTGTCTTCCAATGTTTTTACGATTTGTGCTACAGTAGAACCTTTTTGCCCTACCGCAACATATATACAATATACAGGTTCTCCTGCATCATAGAATTCTTTTTGGTTCAAAATGGTATCAATCGCTACGGTAGTTTTACCTGTTTGACGGTCACCAATAATCAACTCTCTTTGTCCTCTACCAATTGGAATCATAGAGTCAATTGCTACGATACCTGTTTGAAGTGGTTCATTTACCGGCTGACGGAAAATAACTCCCGGAGCTTTTCTTTCCAATGGCATTTCGTATAAATCTCCACCGATAGGTCCTTTTCCATCGATTGGGTTTCCTAATGTATCTACTACTCTGCCCAACATTCCTTCTCCTACACGGATAGAGGAAATTCTTTGAGTTCTGGTTACGGTATCTCCTTCTTTTACTTTTTTGGATTCTCCCAAAAGAGCTACCCCTACGTTATCTTCTTCGAGGTTGAGTACGATTCCTTCAATACCACTTTCAAATTTTACCAATTCCCCGTATTGAACGTTTTCTAAACCGTATACACGAGCAATACCATCACCGATTTGTAATACTGTACCTACTTCCTCAACATTCGATTGGGTATCGAAATTAGCAAGTTGCTGTTTTAGTATCGCAGATACTTCTGCTGGATTTATTTCTGCCATTTTATGGTTATTTTTACTTAATTGAGTTGAAATTCTTTTTTAATATTTCCTAATTTGGTTTTTACGGAGTTGTCAATCTGCTGATCTCCTACTCGTAAAATATAACCTCCTAAAATATCCGGTTTTATAGAAGTTTTGACTTCATATTTATCTCCTGAAACCAAATGAGAAGATTCTATAATATTTTTAATACTTTCAGGAGAAAGTTCAATTGCTGTTGTTAAAGCAATTTTTTGAATACCGCTTAGTTCTTCTACTTTTTTAATATATTCATCAGCTATTTCGCCCAAATGATTTTCTCTGCCTTGTTTGATAACTAATGAAATCATATTCTGCGAAACCGGTGAGAATTGACTAAATATTTCTTTAGCTACCGCTACTTTTTTTCGAGTATCAATAATAGGGGTCGCAAAGAAGTTTTGTAATTCCTTACTGGAAGATATAGTTTTAGAAATATCCTTCATTTCTGAAAAGACCATGCCGGTATTGCCTGACTCCTGTGTAAAGTCCAACAAACCTTGTGCATATCTTTTGGCAACTTTTGAAGTACGCATTCTTTTATTAATTTAAGTTTTTGTTCTCTAACATCGTGTTTACCAAAGCATTCTGAGCATCAGACTTTTCTAATTTTTGCTTCAAAATAGTCTCTGCGATGGTTACGGATAGATTCCCGATTTGAGATTTAATGTCATCCATTGCTGCTGCTTTTTCCATAGCTATGGAATGTTTGGCTGCTTCTATCATTTTATCTCCTTCTACTTTAGCCACGTCTTTAGCTTCTGCAACAATTTTATCCTTAATCTCTCTGGCTTCTTTCAGGATAGCATCTCTCTCCACTTTTGCTTCACGGATAATTCTTTCATTTTCCGCTTTTAAATTCTGCATTTCATCTCTTGCTAATTTAGCTTGGTTTAATGCGTCTGCAATTGAAGTTTCTCTATCGTTAATGGATTGTAAAATGGGCTTCCATGCAAATTTTGCCATGACGAAAATAATCACCAGGAAAATAACAAATACCCAGAAAAATAAGCCTATTGAAAAATCATTGATTAATCTTTCCATGAAATAAATTTTATTTTTTGTTTTTGTTTAATTGTAATAAAAACACTATTTGTAGCCAACCGCTACAAATAGCGTTTAGTTTTTCAGAAATTATTTTCCGAAGAAGATTGCTGCTAAAGCAACACCTTCCAATAATGCACCGATGATAATCATCGCAGTTTGGATTTTTCCGGCTGCTTCCGGTTGTCTTGCAATAGCTTCCATTGCGTTTCCACCGATTTTACCTAATCCTAGTGCTGCACCGATTACAATAATACCTGCACCAATTAAATTTGGAATTGTCATACTACTTGATTTTATTAATTAAACAAATTTTATTTCTTTAATGATGACCATCGTGGTCATGCTCATGTTCTTGTACTGCCATCCCTATAAATAAAGAGGAAAGCATGGTAAAAATGTATGCTTGTAAAAATGCAACCAACAATTCTATTAAGAATATAAATATTCCCAAGGCAAGACTTACCCCAATACCTCCGGTAACTCCTAAAGTATTCTTCATTAAGAAAATTACCGCAATAATCCCCATCAGTACAGAGTGCCCTGCGGTAATATTCGCGAAAAGACGAATCATTAGTGTGAAAGGTTTTACAATCAACCCAATTAATTCAATAGGTGCTAAGACTAATTTCATAGGTGCAGGAACTCCCGGCATCCAAAATATATGTTTCCAATAGTCTTTGTTGGCACTAAATTGTATGATGAAGAATGTAAATAATGCTAAACAAGCAGTAAAGGCTATCTGACCGGTAACATTGAACCCAAGTGGCGTCAACCCAAGAATATTCAATAACCAGATAAAGAAAAATAAAGATAACAAAAAGCCCATGAACTTTCTATAGTGCTTACTCCCAATATTAGGGATAGCAATCTCATCTCTCACATAGATAACCAAAGGTTCCAAAAATCTGCCTATACCTGTAGGAATTGCTCCTTTTTTGTATGATTTAGCCAATGAACCAAAGCCTAATAACAATAATAATCCTGTTAATAACATTCCTACCACTGTTTTAGTTATCGAAAAATCTAAAACTTTAGTAGCATTGGTAGCATGGTGGTGCTCATCAAAGGTTACAGTATTTTGCCCTGCATTTAATTCGTAAATTTTTCCGTGGATTTTCGCCAACTTTACTCCATCTTTATCTACAACTACTTTTCCGTCATCATTATGATGAAACTCTGAAGATAAAAATGCTTTAATACCTTGTGTTGTATTTACAATAATAGGCAAAGGGAAGCCAATATGTTTTCTTTCGCCGGCATCATCTGTATAAGAAAATAAAGTAAAATCGTGAGAATCTGCTAAGTGATGCTGCATATACGCCTCTATTTTGGCAGGTGTGTCAATCTCACTACTTTCTGTTTCCGCCTCTCCACTTTCCGGATCTTGCGTTGTAGCTGTATGTGTTTCGCTAGTATTAGAATGACTTTGATTTACCTCCTCTGAAGTCTGCAATTCTTTCTTTAGCCCATCAGGTTTTTCAGTAGCGGATAATTGATTTACTGAAAATAATAACATCAATGCAAAAAATAGCGAGTAAATTCTCCGGTTCATGTCTTAATTTTATCGGTTTGCAAATATATTTAAAAAAATGATGATTTCACAATTAAAAACATTGATTTTTATCAGATGTTTAATTTCACTTGTTGATATTTATTTTTTTAGGTTTATACACCATGCCCCCATCATTTTATGTGTATATTAAAAATTTTTCTATCGGTCTTTTTTACTTATTTATCTTAGAAGTTATCACTATATAAAGTGGTATAGATGCAACAAAAAAAGTAAATAAAGCCAAATATTTTAGAGGTTTATCTTCTTCTACAAAATACAGCACTCCTGCCGCCCAAACAATGTCTTTTACAAAATTAAGAATCATGAAGAGCAGAGCTGCATTATCTTTACCTAAAAAATGAGCATTAGAAATCCAATAAACAATAGCATTGAGTAGTACAAAAGAAAATACTACCGCAAATCCCCTTTCCCAGTCCGAGGGAAAATAATACCCGAAAATCCCCAATGCTATACCTAATAGTAGTACAAAAATTAGTGTTACCTTACCCAAGATTTTATTTTTTGCAAAATTAGAAATTTTTACCCAAAAGAACTGCATGATTGTTATAATTAATTCTCAGCATCTTAAAAAATCACCTTTGCTTTACACAAAATTTCCTTATTTTTGCAGTCCATAAATATAAATAGTTATGTTTCAAAACTTACAGGATAAATTAGACAAGGCATTACACAATCTCCAAGGACGTGGCAAAATTACCGAAATCAACGTAGCAGAAACCGTAAAGGAAATTCGCCGTGCATTGGTAGATGCCGATGTAAACTATAAAGTTGCTAAAGATTTAACCAAAAGAGTTCAGGACAAGGCTATTGGACAAAACGTACTCACTTCTCTAACACCGGGACAACTCATGACGAAAATCGTTCATGACGAATTGGTAGAACTCATGGGAAGATCTCACGAAGGAATCAATCTTTCGGAGAAACCAAGTATTATTTTAATTGCCGGTTTACAAGGTTCCGGTAAAACAACTTTCTCCGGAAAGTTGGCTAATTTTTTGAAAAAGAAGAAAAGCAAAAACCCTCTTTTGGTAGCTTGTGATGTTTACAGACCTGCCGCTATAGATCAATTAAAGGTATTAGGATCTCAAATTGGTGTAGAAGTCTATACAGAAACCGACAACAAAAATCCTGTTGACATCTCTCAGAATGCCCTTGCATTTGCCAAGCAGAACAAACACGATGTGGTTATTATAGATACCGCAGGGCGTTTGGCAATAGATGAGGAAATGATGAAGGAGATTAGAAACGTTCATCAAGCCATAAAACCTACCGAAACTCTTTTCGTAGTAGATTCCATGACGGGACAAGATGCCGTGAATACTGCAAATGCTTTCAACATTGTTTTGGATTATTCAGGGGTTGTTCTCACTAAGCTCGATGGTGATACCCGAGGTGGTGCTGCTCTTACTATTCGCTCTGTAGTCAACAAGCCCATTAAATTCATCTCTACCGGAGAAAAAATGGAAGCTCTTGACCTCTTCTATCCCGAAAGAATGGCCGACAGAATCCTTGGTATGGGAGACGTGGTATCTTTAGTAGAAAGAGCTCAGGAACAATTTGATGAAGAAGAAGCAAAAAAACTCAACAAAAAAATTCAGAAAAACGAATTAGGTTTTGATGACTTCCTAAAACAGCTTCAAATGATGAAGAAAATGGGAGGAATGAAGGATTTGATGGGAATGCTCCCCGGCGTTGGAAAGGCGATTAAAGACGTGGATATCAACGATGATACTTTCAAACACATAGAAGCCATTATCCATTCCATGACACCGGAGGAAAGAAGAAGGCCAAGCATCATTAATATGCCTCGAAAACAAAGAATTGCCAAAGGCAGCGGAAGAAAAGTAGAAGAAGTAAATGCCCTGATGAAACAATTCGAACAATTAGGCAAAACCATGAAACTACTCCAAAGCCCACAAGGGAAGCAACTCATGCAAATGATGGGCAAAGGCGGACTACCGGGAATGGGCGGAATGCCATTTGGAAAATAATACTAAACTGATTAAAATACAATAACAGGATAAAAGTTAACTTTTATCCTGTTATTGTATTATCTCTCCATGTGAAGTAAACATTTGAAGACATCAAACCGTACCTCTCCTATTCTTCGTTTAGTACACAAATTTTAATTTCCAAATTCTTTTTCCCATTCTTCTGCAGCATCTACAAGGGTATTGTAAAATTCTTCACCATATTTTCTGATAAGGGGCGTCTTAAGGAATTGATACACCTTTACTTTGAGCTCTTTACCTAAACTACAAGCATCTGAACATACTTCCCACTCGTGGTAGTTGACCGCCGAAAAATTTTTATAATCCGTAATTCGGATAGGGTAAAGATGACAAGAAATGGGTTTTTGCCAAGTAACTACTCCACTTTCATAAGCCTTTTCGATACCACATTTGGTAATTCCTTTTTCATCGAAAATAACATAGGCACATTCCTTTCCCTGAACCAAAGGGGTTACATAGTCGCCATCAGCATCTATCACATGAGTGCCTTGCATCTCAAGAGCTTCAATTCCTTCGGGGCGAAGGAAGGGTTTTATTTTAGGATAAATATCCTTGAGTATTTCGGTTTCGTGTAAGTCCAAAGGAGCTCCTGCATCGCCTTCTACACAACAAATTCCTTTGCATTTGGAAAGATTACATACAAAATCTTCCGAGAAAATATCTTCCGATATAAGTTTATCGTCTATCTGAATCATTGAATGAATTTAAAAAATCACTATCAAACGGATAAACTCCTAAACGAGCAGTGTTCAGCTATAACACACTGTTAATCAATGCTATTTTTATGAGTATAAAAACCCACCTCTCTGTTTTTCAGAATAGTTCTGTCTGTATCCAA
>JAGOJI010000165.1 GCA_017995195.1 Cloacibacterium sp. | reverse complement strand
TGTGAAAGCATCTTTAAGAGAAGGAATTCCTGCCAAAACAGAACTCATACCATGGATAGACTGTCGCCCATTGGCATAAGCTTCGGTAAAAATCAAACTCTCGGTGGCTAAACTGTCTATAAATGGGGTATAAGACACAAAATCTTTGATTTTCGTATTTTTATTGAAAGCCCCCGAATATTCTTTACCCAAACTTTCAACAATGAAAATAACAATATTAGGTTTATCCGAATGCTCTCTGGGATAAAACTTGTAAGGGCGTACATGTTGATCTATAAAATCTTGGCTTACCCAATGAACTTCTTCGAAATTGTTGGTACCAATGGTTCTGAAAAAAGAGAAAACACTATTAAGAACTATATTGGCCTGCAAAGGATTTTTAACATGCCTATTAGCGTCTACCAAATTTATAGGTCGGGTACTGTGCTTAAAATCTCCTCTAATACCTCCTACAACCAATAGTGTTACAATACACAGCGTAACAACCGAGGAAATAAAATAGACGGCTTTTCTTTGAATTTTATCATTTTTAACCGTCAATTTTTTATAAAGAAAAATCCAAAATGCCATTATTGAGACAAATAGTATGGGAATCAAAGGATAATCAATAACCGATTGAAAGAATATCTTCCCCAGATTGGTCTCGTTTTTAGCGACCGACAGTACTGCCGAAGTTAGCCTTGCCTGACTGAATTTGTAGTAAACAAAATCACCAAAATTCATGGAATAAGCAATTCCATTGGTAATAAAATACAGATAAAACAAAAATTTTTGATACTTTGAAGTCGTATTGATGGTTAAAGGAATGATACTCAACAAAATAAACAGAGAATTGACGTAGAAAATAGCCGTCATATCAAACGCAATACCATAGAACGACAGACTAAGATACTCTCCGACTCCATCAACTTTAATTAAACTCCTATTGAACAGATAAAACAAAAGACGCGAAATCTGGTAAAAAAAGAATACCAAAAATAGGCGATACCATAAAACTTTTATTTCCTGTAACCTGAATTCCTTCATCAAATTCCCTGATGGTTTTTAACCAAAGTACCTCCTATATGTGCTTTTTCTTTTACATTACCCAAAATATCCGGGAAGAACAAATCTGCTAAATTATCAAACTCATCTCCTCTCATAAACATGGTATTGTCTACTTCTTCATAGGAACTTCTTCCTGCAGCGGCAATGAGTTCGTTGCACGTTAACAATGTATTTCTATGAAAATGATATACTCTTTCGCTTTTATCCGACACATCTAATCCTTTGATAAGCATTTTGTCTTGTGTAGCAACTCCCGTAGGACATGCGTTGGTATTGCATCGCAATGCCTGAATACATCCCAGTGCAAACATAAATCCTCTGGCATTGTTACAGACATCTGCTCCCATGGCTACCGCTCTTATAATATCTAGCGAAGTGAGTACTTTACCACTGGCTATAAGTCTTATTTTGTCTCTTATATCGTATTTTTGTAAGGTTCTGTTCACAAATATAAGAGCAGGTTCCAACGGCATTCCTACACCATCTGAAAATTCTGGCGGAGCAGCTCCTGTACCGCCTTCGGCACCATCTACAGTAATGAAATCCGGATAAATACCCGTTTCATTCATTTTTTCGCAGATTTCTTCAAACTCACGGGTATCTCCAATACATAGTTTAAACCCTACAGGTTTCCCGTCCGACAAATCTCTCAGTTGTTGTATAAACCTCAATAAACCTTCTGCCGAATCAAAGGCAGAATGCCCCGCCGGAGAAGCAATGGTTGTTCCTGCTATAACCCCTCTAATTTCAGCAATTTCGGGCGTATTTTTTTCGCCGGGCAAAATTCCTCCTTTTCCGGGTTTCGCTCCTTGAGAAAGTTTTAGTTCAATCATTTTAACATTAGGAATCGCCGCCTTCTTTTGGAACATTTCCGGAGAAAATCGTCCCTCAGCATCTCTACAGCCAAAATACCCCGTACCAATCTGCCAGCACAAATCAGCTCCACCTTCCAAATGGTAAGGAGAAATACCGCCTTCTCCTGTATTGTGATAGAAATTCCCTTTTTTTGCTCCTCTATTCAGAGAAATAACGGCTCTATCACTCAACGAACCAAAGCTCATTGCCGAGATATTAAATAAAGATGAATTATAAGGTTGCTTACATTGCCCGTTTCCTATAACTACCCTCGGGAGTTCTTTCATGGTTTCCTTAGGATAAATAGAATGTTTTATTCCTTCGTATTTTCTATTGTTAATCTCCAATTGTGTACCAAAAGCTACATTGGCAGATATGTTTTTGGCTCGTCGGTAAGCCGCTGATCTTTGTATTCTTGGAAAAGGTTTTCCATCAGCTTCTTTTTCGATAAAATATTGTTGAATTTCGGGTGAGATGCTTTCAAAAAAATATCTGGCATAGCCTACAACCGGAAAGTTTCGTAAAATGGCATGTTTGGTTTGGAAGGTATTATACAGTCCTAGTGCATAAATACCCGTCAATAAAATAGGAATCCAATAATGTGTTTTAATTAAAATTGCAACGCCCCATGCGAGAACCAATAAAACGATTCCCCACAAAATGAATTGTTTTCTCATTTCTACTTATTTTGAAATAGGTTGGGCAAAGATAACCAATTATATATTTATTTTGGATTGAAAAAAACTATTTAGTTTAATCCAATACTGTCCTAAATAAAAATTATTAAAAATAGAAACAGCCTAAATACCTATTTTACAT
>JAGOJI010000164.1 GCA_017995195.1 Cloacibacterium sp. | reverse complement strand
AGTTGAACTTGTGTAAAAATAATCCGCAAAAACCATTTTCTTTTTGATTTTTTATTATATTTACAAAAAGAAAAATGGTTTTTGCTACGTTCGGTTTTTATATAACTATCTGGTTTTCAAAGCCCGCACATCGCAAAGCCGTTTCTCGTTAGCAGAAAGTTAACGAAAAGCCGATTATTAAATAAATTTGTAATAAACAAAATAATATAAACATGAAAAGTCAAAAAAATAAGCAAATTCAAGCAAACGTAGTTGATTCTTCAAAAGAATTCCTAACTACAAACCAAGGAGTAAAGGTAAACGACACGCACAATTCCTTAAAATCTCACGAAAGAGGCGCTACACTTTTAGAAGATTTTATTATGCGTGAAAAGTTAGCTCATTTCGATAGGGAGCGTATTCCTGAACGAGTGGTACATGCCAGAGGAACAGGTGTTCATGGAGTATTTAAGCTAAAAAAATCTTTGAAAAAATATACCACAGCACAGTTTTTAACTGATACAGAAACAGAAACTCCTTTATTTATTCGTTTTTCTACCGTAGCTGGTTTTAGAGGTTCTACTGATTTAGCCAGAGATGTCAGAGGTTTTGCTATAAAATTTTATACGCAGGAAGGAAATTTTGATTTAGTAGGAAATAATATTCCTGTGTTTTTTATACAAGATGCTACTAAGTTCCCCGATTTGGTGCATTCTGTAAAACCAGAACAAGATAACGAAATGCCTCAGGCAGCTTCGGCACACGATACATTTTGGGATTTCATTTCATTAATGCCTGAAGCTACACACATGATTATGTGGACGATGAGCGACCGAGCTATTCCACGAAGCTATCGTATGATGGAAGGTTTTGGGGTACATACCTACAAGTTGGTAAATGCACAAGGCAAAGCTCATTTTGTAAAATTCCATTTTAAACCCAAATTAGGCGTTCATTCCGTAGCTTGGGACGAGGCTCAACGTATTTCGGGTAAAGATGCCGATTTCCATAGAAGAGATTTATTAGAAGCTATCTTAGAAGGTAATTATCCTGAATGGGATTTTGGTGTACAGATAGTACCAGAAGAAGACGAACATAAATTTGACTTTGATTTATTAGATCCTACAAAACTTATTCCCGAAGAGTTAGTACCTGTTGAAATTGTAGGTACAATGACTTTAAACAAAGTACCTGAAAATTTCTTTGCCGAGGTAGAACAAGTAGCGTTTAGCCCTGCAAATATGGTTCCTGGAATTGACTTTTCGGACGATCCGTTATTGCAAGGTAGAATTTTCTCGTATACCGATACCCAATTTCATCGTTTAGGTACAGCTAATTTTAATGAACTTCCTATTAACAGACCCTTAAACGAGGTTCATAACAACAATAGAGACGGCTTTTTCCGCCAGCAAATCGCAAAAGGTAAAGTAAACTATGCTCCTAACTCTATTGGTGGTGGTTGTCCGTTTCAAGCTAAAATGAGTGAAGGCGGATTTACTTCGCATAGCAGTCAATATTCGGGAATGAAAGTACGAGCTAAGTCAGAGAAATTTTTCGATCATTTTTCGCAAGCTATATTGTTTTATAATTCTCAAGCTGACTATGAAAAACAGCATATTAAAGATGCTTTTGCTTTTGAATTATCTAAACTCGAACGACCTGAAATCCGTCAACGAATGGTAAATAATTTAACCAACGTGGATATGGAATTAGCGCAATATGTTGCAGAAAAAGTAGGTGCAACTGTTCCAACGAAAGTACACGATTATATAAACCATGCAGTACCTGCTGATGCTGATCCAAAAGTATATCAACCTATACATAAAAAATTAAGTATAGAAAAATCGTCAGCTTTAAGTATGGCTAATACTATAAAAGGTAGTATTGCTACTCGACAAATTGCTGTACTAATAGCAGATGGGTTTGATGAAATCTCTTTAGATAATATTAAAAAAGCGATTAAAAAAGGAGGTGCGAAACCTATTGTAATTGCCGAAAAATTAACAGAAATAAAAGGTGATAAAGTAACTAAAGTAACTCCAGATAAAACATTCTTTAACTGTGCTTCGGTTTTGGTAGATGCGGTTTGTACGGTTGGTGGTGCAAAATGTGTAGAAAATTTAGCGAATACACCAGAAGCTATTCATTTCTTAGACGAAGCTTATAAACATTGTAAAGCCATTGGGTTTGATAAAGGTTCAGTAGTTTTAATTGAAGAAACACATCTTTCTAAAAAACTGAAACTTAAAAATGGGGATAGCGGAGTTACAACAGATGGTAATGCTTCTGGATTCTTGAAAAATGTAGGAGTGCATCGTTTTTGGGAAAGAGAAAACCTTAGGAAAATTCCATCTTAATTTTTTTTATGGAAGAAGACAAAAAGGAAAAGAAAATAATACAAAAAAATAGTAATGTTATGATTTTTCAATTAAATCCCACTATTTTAGTAGAAACACCTTTAGGAAGAGGGCATGCCCTCTTCCTAATTGATTATGGCATGCATCAAAATTCGTGTTGGATAGTTGCTCTAGAAAAAAATGGTATTGTAAAACATTTTGATAGCAACGATATTATTGTTTCAACCAACTTTACGTATGCTATCAACACAGATAGGAATAAAGATAAATTTGATAAATAACCTTCTGCTAACAAGGGTTTTGCAATAGTGGGGCAAAAGTACAAAGTTCAACGGTATTTCTTCGATTGAACTTCTGTGCAAAATTGAAGATTTGTGCTTCGATTGCCCCACCATCGCAAAGCCCCAAAACGTT
>JAGOJI010000163.1 GCA_017995195.1 Cloacibacterium sp. | reverse complement strand
CATTAATGCATCTTGACTTGCAAGAATGGCGTCTTGAGTTAAAAAAATCAGAAAATCATATTCTGCCAAATTTTTGGCTGCCATGTTCCGCGTACCACCATGATTAAACTCAGTAGGTATGATATTAGTTACATAAGAACCATATGATTGCGCAATTTTTATTGTATTGTCGGATGAAGATGAATCGACAATATAAACAATATCAGCCTCAATAGATTGTTTATAAATAGAATCTATGCATTTAGCCCAAACAGAGCCACCATTAAATGTAGGAATAATACAAGCTATACGGCATTTTATTTCATCTTTTCTATTATTAGGCATTATTAATCTCTTATTTAAAATAAGATATAACTCAAATTACATTGATATAAAAACATTATTATCCATTCATTATTGAGTGGCAATATGATAACCAAAAAATCAAGCATGCTATGTGTTAAAACAATAGACTGGCAAATATTATTGATATTTACCAGTCGCTTGCTAAATACACTAAGCTTACGATCTATAAAATCTCATTTCTGACAAAAAAACGAAAAGTATAAATACATCCCGTATCATTCCATATAATCACACCATCAACACCAAAATCTTAAGTTTATCTATTTAGATGGTCTTTCAACAACTTGCTTAGTTGCCTCGAGGAATGCTCGTCCAATCTTTCCATCTGGCTCCAGGTGGCACCCTTCAGCCCACTCATTCCATGCATTAATAAATACTATTTTTTCATTTTCAGGATATGAAGATACGCTATCTACGGCATACTCCAACCAACGAGCATACACATTAGAATCCAGATTTTGAATAACAGTTGGAGTTTTTCTTCTCGCCGTATTATCCCAACTAGGGAAAACACAAGGAAATTTCCTATATGTCTTTGGCCATGACTTTTTAACCATATTAGATACCAGTGCTGCATAATTCACTTTATTCACAGCAGACACTTTCGTTTTCAGAAGCTGGTAAATAAATTTTGGTAAAATTTTCCTTGTAACATCAACTAAAAACTGAGAAGTAGAACTAGCAACTGGAAAATCGCGACGATCTGGTTGAAAATCAACGATAGCATCATATCCAAGTTTCAAAATATCTTCATCAGAAAGATCAACAAAGCCATTTTTTACCGCACAGATATATAAGCCTGGTAGTCCAGAATCTACAGCTTTCGCTCGCCATTTTGCAAAATATTGTACAGGATTAGGAATACGATCAGGACGATAAACTAAAAACATCGGTAAGCCGTTAACTTTTATATATCGTTCATCATTGAAGTAATCAAGCAAGGCTGCCACATGCTGTTCAGAGTCTTGATCTGTATAATCTTGACTGATTAAGACTTGTCTCTCCATACCATCCCAAGCCCTAGTCCAGTTTTCATTTGCCCAACAAATACAGAACGGGAAATCAGGTTTTTTTGCTGATAAGACTTCTTTTAAAGGTCTATCTAAAAGCTGTTTACCATTGAACCAGTAATGGTAATAACAAAAACCATCTATTCCGTATTTTTTTGCTAGTAGAGCTTGCTTTTCTCTTGTTTCAGATAACCGCAAATCATAAAAACCCATATCCGCGGGAATTTGTGGTTGATGATGACCACTAAATCGAGGTCTAGCAGCCGAAACATTCGTCCATTCAGTAAAACCCTCCCCCCACCATTCATCATTTTCTTTGATAGGATGATATTGAGGTAAATAGAAAGCCAACACTTTAGACATATAATCGCCCCTATAAAAAATCAACTATTTTTCAAAAACTTTGAACTGGATAAACAAAAAAATCTATATAAGAAATAAAACAAAACAAAAACAAGTGGATATATTACTAAAGCATTAATGAATCCGGTAATAGCTAAAGCAACGTCTAATTCAAGTCTACTTGCCGCAACAATTAAAAGAGAAAACAAAATACTCTCAAACCATCGCCCCCCACGTCTAGAACGCCATAAACCACGGCATAAGCCTAAAATCATACCTAATATAGCAGAATAAAAAAATGAACCAAAGAAACCATAATATATTAACCCAAAAACATTATGCCTCGGATTTGGTCCAATATAATCAACTGGGTAATAGAGTCGGTACAATTTATAGCCTAAAGGAGTGAGAACTTCATCTTGACCTATTACATGTAAATTTTTAAGAATACCATTAAATGTAGCTACAAACCAATTCGCAGAGTCAATTAAAAGATAGGCCTTGCCAGGGTACGCCATGTAAAAAGTATCCCCTGAAATGATTAGTCTATAAGCAAAATAATAAAAGGCGTTAGCACTCTTTGAGTAAATCATTAAAATACACCCAAGAAGAGCAACAGGAATCAAAAACTTAATATATCGATTAAGCGGGGTAGTTCTTGAACTAAAAAACCAAAAGAAAAATAGGAAAATAATAGATAAAAACTCAACAAAAAAAGATTTCGATCCAAGACCTACTCCATAAAAAATAACAATCATCAGACCAAAATAAGCAAAAAATCTACCAACCAACCTTTTGTTACTAATAAAAATAATTTTTAATGCCAAAAAAACAACTACAACATAAAAAACATCCAAAAAACGTTTTATGTTTGAAAAAAGTGAGTCATTATAATTTTGCAGCCGAGAACCACCATCCATCTCATTCAAAGCAGGAATACCAAAAAAATAAACACTAAGAGAAAACAGAAAAACGAATAAGAACAGAGAAGAAAAATAAAAAAACTATCCCATTGGGAAAAAAAACAGATATTATTCTTCTTTGATCTAAAAAATGAAACACTAAAAATC
>JAGOJI010000080.1 GCA_017995195.1 Cloacibacterium sp. | reverse complement strand
TAAATTCTATGATATCAAAATACTCAACTAGGTATTCAGGTAGTAATAATTTTAGTAATGCGTGTTCTTGAGACATAACACAAATTTATCATTTTATATATTTCTCCCCAAGTTTTGTCCTTGATCCCTGCCATCACAGGCTCATTGATGGAGGTTGATGGTAAAATAAAGACAACAGCCCTTAATTTGAATTCAGATTTCAGACTTAAAGAAAAAATTTCAGTATTGGATAATACTTCATCGATGCTAAAATTGTTAAAACCCGTTTCCTATTATTGGAATCAAAAAGGCAAAGAAAAAGGTGGAGACAATATACTACAGTATGGCTTTATTGCTCAAGATGTTGAACAAATTGCTGCCAATTTGGTACAGACAGATGCTGATGGGTATAAATCTGTAAATTATATACAAATTATTCCTCTTTTAGTAAAATCTTACCAAGAAAGCAGAGCTGAACTAGAAAAAGAAAAAGAAAAAAATATACAGCAAGAACAGAGAATAAAAGCATTAGAAGAAAAAATTAATGCCCTGTTAAAAAAATAGTTTTCAATTGATGAATACTAATTAAAAAATCTTCTAATGAGAAATTCTATTTTTTACATATCAATCTTTCTTTTTTATAGTGTTTTTGGTTTTGCACAACCCAGTACCTGTACCAACAAGGGAGAACTTTATATAGACAGCAATGGTATTTTTGTAGGTTGTACTACGGTCAATAATTACAACATTCGTCCGATTCCTGAAAAAACTCCTTATACAGCACTTCCCTATACCATAATTGAGGAAGATGGAGATATGCAGTATGTCCCAGATGCGGGCGGAGTTCTCTATAGACAGGGAACAGAACTTTATAAAGTAGCAAATGATGGGTTTACTCCAATTACACTTCCTTATGCTACAGGAGACAAAGCCCATGAATTGGGAAAAGTAATTTATTACACTTATGACGGACATTTGTATGAAGCTGTGGCAGATGGGAAATGGGTGCAAATTGACAACCCCATATATTTAGAAATTATACCTGAAAATTTATTTGTTGATTATCCTGCGGGAGATTATACTTACACCATTAATTCTGAAACAAGTTGGGTGATTAATAATCTCAATAATTATCCAGGTTTTACTTTTACTCCAAGCACCGGCAGCTTAAACGGGACAAGCACAATGAGTTATCCCGCTAATACAACCACTCAAAACATAGTGAGGACATTCCGAATTAGGGAAGTGAATAATATGATTGCCAAAGATTTTACGGTAACCCAATATTATAAGCCTTATTTTGAATATACCAATATTGTTGATGTCTATGGAAAGGAACAATCAGGTACAATTCCATCTCCATATCAAGACAAGGTGAATCCTGGACCCGAACGCTTTTTTCTTTGGGCAAGTTCTAACTGGAATTTTAGGGTAAGAATAAAATATAATAATGCTCCGCCTACAGGTGGTTATGCCAATATAGATGCCGTAAACGGTGATTACGACTATGAATTCCAAGGTAAAGCAGAGCTGTTTGCTTATGAATACCAAATTAAGGAAAATAGGACAGGTGCAGATCGTTCGGTAGGATTAGAAATCTCTTATCAAAGAATGAACGGAAACTGGGATCCATGGGAGGACTTGAACATTAAGAATACCAATAACACCAATGTTATGCAAGCTTACGTCCATACTTCTGACTATGCAACAAGACAATGGAGTACAAAATTTGCCGGAGCTACAGCAACCTCTCAAGATGTAAGCTATGTTTATCCAAACTCATCATTCTCGTCTCAACATGGAACAGAAGTTAGTGATATCAATAATAGCCACACTTTGGTTACTAGTTATTCTGAAGCAGGAGCAGGAAATCAAGCCGGAACATGGAAACTTCCTGAAGATATTGATTTGCAAGATTTGAAAAAATCTGGGTTTGTACCAAACAGACCTTTTGTATATAATGGATCAGGATATATCCAGGGGGCTTTATCTTCTTTATCTCCTTATAATTATTGGAGTACAAATAAAACCATATTTATAGATAATAATGTACAAACACAAAATAAACTAGGCTATGGAAATGCATTTTATTTATATGATAAAAATGGTGATTTAATTTGGATGCCTCAAAATGGAATAGTGACTAATTCTGCTAGAACTGCTGGGCTATATATTTTAGGAAACGAAACAGGATCCCCTTATAGCAACTATGATTCTTATAGCACCAACGAACTGTTCGGAAATGTTTATTGCGTTCTTCCTTCAACAACTTATTCGCAGCCAACCCGTCAAATAACTGGATATTCAACAAATAGCAATTATTCTGCACCGCATAATGGTGTGACTGTTCTAAATACAATAGGAAATATTACTCCAGGTTATTACGGAAGTGTTTATTCGTACACTACTAGATATGCTAAGTGTAGGGAATGTACTCCTAATAGCCAATGTGGTGGTGGTAGTGATAGTGTATTTGGTCCTTTTTATCCATTTAGCTGTACTCCTTGGACTGATTGTAGCGACGGTTGGGGTGGTTCTTCATCTTATAAATGGAGTGTGCGTTTGGTTCATGATTAACCCGTGATTTGATAATTTCTTTATTTCTATCAAAAAAGAAGGCTGTCCGAAAATTTTGGACAGCCTCTTTTAACGTATTATGGTAAGGTGCTTTTTAATTTGGATTAAAATCTTTATAAAAGTCACTCACTTTACAACTTTACAGAAAATTTCAGTAATTTAGTTATTTAAGACATAAGCGAAGTTTTTAATTTCCTGTAAATCAAAATTTTAATTTTCTAACTAAATTTTTCGAAATTATTTTCTACTTTTCTTATCTTGAATTCTCGTTATTTTAAATCAAGCGTTACAACTATTTTGTAGCATCTGTTATAATATATTCGTTGGTATCATATATTTCATAGAATCTGGATTCGTAGAAAATATTCTCCGGATTATAATCTTCAGATGTTATTTTTTCTTTAAACTCTTTTATCAATTCATTTTTGGTATTGTAAGTTCGTTTTATCAGCCAATTTCCTTGGCGTTCAAACTCATCGAAACCGCTATAGTAATTAGAAAGTTTTATTTTCCCTTTCGTGAGAACTCCGTCTTTAAATTCTACAGTTTCTTTGTGCTTTCCTTTTTCATAAATTTTTACCGAAGAGGTAAATTGTTCGTGCGTATCAAAGGGGCTTAAAAACTGGTATTTTATGCTTTTGTCTTTCTCGTATACCTTAATGTCATAGTTCTTTTCGTCTGGGAGTAAAGTTTTCTCGTAATGCAGAGTTTTAGGTGTTTCGTAGTATTTTTTTAAGGAAGTCAATTTTCCGTTTTTGTACAAGTATTCTGCAAAAGGCTCGGTTTGAACTCCTTCGTAAGGATTGCCATCTTGGTAGATGAGCTGTGCTGTTTGCACACCATCATCGTTGTACTGGGTTCTTTTTGCAGGATAACCGGTTTTAGAGTCGTATTCTATGTAATTAATGAGCTTCTCTTTGTTATTGAATTCCTTCGCCGAAGCGGTAAGTCCATTTTTATATTCATTCAAATTTTGGATTTTTTCGGCATCGGTTTTGATCTCAAAAAAAATGATTTCGGTACCGTTGTACGGGATTAGATAAGAAGATTCAGGCGTTATCCTATGCTCCAATTCACCGATTAATTTTTTTTGGTTGTTGTAATATAGGGTTTTGGCGGTTTTATCGTTCGTTTTACTGTATTCTATTTTCAATTTTCCGTTAGGGTAAAATTCTTGCCAACTCACTTCTTCAGTACTTTCTCCTTTTTTTACTTTTTTACTAATCAATCTTATCCGCATTGGATGATAGAAAAAGGAGACCTCGGTTCCTGTAGTCATATAACTATTGGCGTCGTAGTTCAATTTGCCAATCAGTTTATTTTTTTCGTTGTAATACAAAACTTCTTTTGGCGTATAATTTTCTTGATAAATAGTTTCACTGCGGATTCCTTTTTGCCAATCTTTATCGAAATTAATTGTTTTTGTGATGTTTCCATCTTTATAATAGGTAATCAAGTTGCCTGTAGTAGAATAATCATTATCTTCTTCATTACAATCATCATAAATATAAGTGGTTCCGCTATATTTTTCGGCGTTTTGGTAGAAAAGATCCGAAACAATTCTGCCTTTTTCATCATAAGATTTTTGTTCTCCTATAGGCATTCCCTTAGAATAAGTATTCACCATTTGTATTTTTCCATTGGGGTAATACCAAGTAACTTTACCTTCAAAAACTTCATAATTGGGAGTCGTATCGGAGGCAAGACCTTCCATTTGAAGTGTTCCGTTTTTATAGAAATCTTTGATTCTGGTCAATTCTTTTTCGTGAGAAGTTTCTCTGTAGTAGACGGCTTTATCTTTACTGGTAACCGCCCATAAACTATCAAAATACACTTTTTCTTGTGCAGAAAATAAACCTACACAAAAAAATAAAATGCAGCCGAAAAATTTGAATGTATTCATCATGATGTAATTTTATACATCAAAGATAGAGAATTATTTTTTTGCTTTTCGTCGGTTTTTTTTCTCTTTCAACTGGGCGTCCAATACGGCAATTGTCGCCAGATTTACGATTTCCTCTACACTCGAACGCATTTGGAGTACATGTACCGATTGCTTGAATCCCAGAAGAATAGGTCCTATAGTTTGGGCAACGCCCATACCTCTCAAGATTTTGTAAGACATATTGGCGGACTCCAAATTGGGAAATACAAAAGTATTGGCAGGGGTAGTTCCTAATTTGGAAAAAGGAAAATTATTCAACTGTTCGCTGCTTAGGGCAAAATCGGGCTGAATTTCTCCATCAACAATCATGTTTGGATATTTCTTGTGCAAAATTTCTACTGCTTTTGCTACCTTCTTGGAGGTTTCGGCTCTTGCTGCAAAATTTTCGTAAGAAAGCATGGCTATTCGAGGTTCTATAGCAAAAGATTTCACGGCAATTTCTACCATTCGTGCGATATTTACCAAATCCTCGGTTTCAGGGTCTTTGGTAATTGAAGTATCGGCAAAGAATATGGGTTTTTTATTCGACAAAATCATCATCATTGCTGCGATTTTTTGAACCCCATCTTCTTTTTCTACTACCTCTAAAATAGGTACAAGTGTACTGGCGTAGTTTTTGGAAAAACCGACAACCAACGCATCTGTATCTCCATGTTTAAGCATTAAAGGTCCAAAATAGTCGCGTTGTCTTACCAATCTTTTTGCTTGGTATTCGTTGATGCCTTTTCGGTTTCTTAGATTCCAAAGGGTTTCACGGTATTTTATCCTGTTGTCTCTCTGTGCTTCATCGTTGGGGTCTATAATCGGGAAATCCATATCCAATCCATATTTCTGCATGGTTTGGTGGATCAATCTTTTTTCTCCTAAAAGAATAGGGTGGGCAATTCCTTCTTCATAAAGAATTTGAGCGGCTTTCAGCACATTATATTCTTCAGCATTTCCCAAGGTTACCCTTTTGGGGTTAGATCGGGCTCTGCTCTGCATCATGCGGATAAGTTTTTCGTCTCTCCCCATAATATCCAACAAATGACTGTCGTAGGCTTCAAAATCATGGATGGGTTTTCGGGCAATTCCACTTTCCATAGCGGCTTTTGCCACTGCTACCGATACTTTGTTGATGAGCCTTGTATCGAAAGGTTTTGGAATAAAATAGTCTTTCCCGAATTTTAAATTTTTGATATTATAAGCCAGTTTTACCATTTCGGGTACGGGCTCTTTTGCCAATTGTGCAATAGCACGTACGGCTGCCAATTTCATTTCTTCATTAATTCCTGTTGCCTGTACATCTAAAGCTCCTCTAAAGATATAGGGGAATCCTAAAACGTTATTCACTTGGTTAGGATAATCGCTTCTTCCTGTTGCCATAATAACATCGGGGCGAGATTGTACTGCTAAATCATAAGCAATTTCGGGGTCGGGATTTGCCAAAGCAAAAACAATAGGATTTATAGCCATTCGGGATAATACCTCCGGTTTTAGTACATTACCTTTGGATAAGCCAACAAAAACATCAGCGTTTTCGAGAGCCTGTTCCAAGGTTTCCAGCTCGGTTTCTACTATAAATTCTATTTTTTCGGGGGTCAAGCCTTCTCTTTTATGGTTGATAACGCCCTTGCTATCGCACATAATGATGTTTTTTCTATCCAACCCTAAACTGATGTAGAGCTTGGTACATGCGATAGCTGCTGCACCTGCACCACTGATGACTACTTTTACTTCATCAATTTTTTTTCCTGCAAGATCCAAAGCATTGAGAAGTGCGGCAGCAGAAATAATGGCAGTACCGTGTTGATCATCATGCATAAGAGGAATATCGAGCTCTTCCTTCAACCTTTGTTCGATATAGAATGCTTCGGGAGCTTTGATGTCTTCCAGATTAATCCCACCAAATGTAGGAGCAATGGCCTTTACAATCTCTATAAATTTATCGGGATCTTTTTCATTAATTTCAATATCGAATACATTGATGTCGGCAAATATTTTAAACAATAAGCCTTTGCCTTCCATTACGGGTTTAGAAGCATCGGGACCTATGTCTCCTAATCCTAAAACGGCTGTTCCGTTGGATATTACAGCAACCAGATTTCCTTTGGCGGTATAGTCGTAGGCCTTGTGGATATCTTTGTATATTTCCATACAAGGTTCTGCAACTCCGGGAGAATATGCCAATGATAAATCCCTTTGTGAGGAATGAGGTTTGGAGGGAATTACCGATATTTTTCCTTTCGGCTCTGCTTCATGATAGTCGAGTGCATCTTGTCTGAATCTTTCCTGATCTCTATTGAGTTTATTTTGCATGAATACGATAATTGTTAAACTTTTCGTTTTACCGAAAAGTAAAGTGTTAGTATAATTTTGGTATCTAAATTTTGAGTGTAAACCTAATATCTACCCCAAATTCAGAATGTATTTTTTATGATAATTTACGAGACTTTCTATAGGTTTTTGAACAAAGGTACCAATGTTTAATCTATAATCTGCAGCGGCAGATTTTAAAATATCCTGATAAAGAAAGGCAATGGAGCCTATAAAATTAATCTCGCTCGATAAACTTTCGGGGTACGGCAAAACGTGATATTCGAAAAAGTTTTTCATCTCCCGATAAATTAAATGTTGTATATACGGATGAGACTTTCTTTCGGCTATGAAGGTATTGAAAGATGCTAAATATGCACTTGCATGAGGATTGTGATACATTTTCTGTAATAACTCATTGATGCTGAGTTGATAAGTCTCCTGAAAATCGTTTTCCAAATCTTTTGGAAGTTTTTTCATGAAAAAATTTCTAAGAATATGCTTTCCCAAAGCACAGCCACTTCCTTCGTCTCCTATAAGGAAGCCCAACGAGGGCAATTCTCTCCTAATATTCTCCCCATCGAAATAACAAGAGTTGGAACCTGTACCCAAAATACATACAATGGCAGGCTTGCCCTGATAAGCAGCATATGCAGCAGCCGATAAATCCTCTTTTACGTTGATTTTGGCATGGCTGAAGACTTTCTGCATCTGAGATTCAACCGTAGAACGATTCTCTGCAACTCCGCAACCGGCACCATAGAAATAAATGTGCTCCATGTTGTCCTTATTCGCAGAGAGAATGGCATTTTTTTCTAATTCTTCTACAATAAGATGGGCATCAATAATATTGGGATTGAAACCCAGCGTTTGTGTTTTGGTAAACTCCTTACCATTGTTTTCGAGGATTACCCAGTCACATTTAGTAGAACCACCATCAACTATTGCAATCATATTTAATTTATATTTAAATGGGATTGCTAAATTATTAATTTATTCCGAAACTATGGTTAGGAATTAGATTTTTCGTCTCCCAGCCATTCATCAATTTCCTCTTCCAAGTAATAGGTCTGTATTTGGAGAGCGTATAGGAAATCGTCTGGAACGGCATTGGGATAATTTCCGTTTTCCATTTCCCAAAGTTCATCGGATAAGTTTTCGTATTCGGAATACACCCGTTTGAAACGAGGGTTATTGTTGCCTAAATCCTGTATTTTTTGTTTTTGAGGATTAAATTTTCGGTACGATCGTGGAGTTTTCATCTTTCATAATGTTTTTAGTATTTACTTTTCTTTCATGTTCAAATAAATTTGGGGTAACGAGATAAAAAAACATCTTCAGAATAATTGAAAATGAATTGGTTATCAGGTAATATGTCAGTTTTCTTATGTAAAAATATCAAAATTTTTGAGATAAACTAATTTTTAATCAAGAATTATTAGGAATTTAACATTTAAGTTTAAATTTGCGGGTTGAAAAGTACAAGATGAAGCAATTTTTTTTAGGTAAAAAACAAATATTCCTTTTTGTAATCGCAGGAGGGCTGAGTGCTGTAGTTGAAATCGTAATGATGAAAATTTTCAGTCATTATATTCCTCGTTTTTTTCCACAAGAATCCAATTTTTTTGGAATAAAATATCTGTTCAGCAATATTCTTTCTACAGGTTGTGCTATACTTTTCAACTATTGGCTGAGCATTCGCTTCGTGTTTGAAAGAGGAAAACATGGTAAAAAAAGAGAATTTGCTTATTTTGTCGGGATTTCTTTTGTTTCAACCCTTTTGAGTCTTACTTTTTTTCAGTTGTTCATCAATTTTGTTTTTCACGAGCCTTTGGATTTAGTAATTTATGCCTTGAGTCCTATTATTATGAGTAAAATTATGGCGATTGCTTTGGTTTCTGTACTCAACTATTTTGTGAAAAAAAATATAATATTTAAAGGCTAAAATATGACAAGAATACTCAATTATATTTGGAGATTGTGGTTTTTGGTTTTAGGAATTATTTTAACATTTTTGTTGGGAATTCCCATTTATTTGCTCTCTTTTAGAGAAAGTCATTACAAGTGGTGTTACGCTTTCATAAGGCTTTGGTGCTTAGGAATGTTCTATGGAATGGGCTTTCGCTATGAGCTCATCAAGCTTACCCATAAAAAAATTGAAAAAGAGGGCAAATATGTCATTATCTCCAATCATACTTCTATGATAGATGTTTTTCTTCCCTGTATTATGCACCCGGAACATCCTTTGTCGTACGTGGGGAAAAAAGAGTTAGAAAAAATCCCTGTTTTTGGGAGTATTTACAAAAAGGTATGTGTAACGGTAGACCGAAAAAATGCCCAAAGTAGAGCCGAAGTCTATACCAAATGTGCGGAGAGAATAGAAGAGGGTAAAAATATTGTAATTTTCCCTGAAGGAGGTGTTCCCGATGATACTTCTGTAGTCTTAGCCGATTTCAAAGATGGGGCTTTTATTTTGTCTTCTAAATATCAGTATCCTATTGTGGTATACACTTATGTAGGTCCCAAAGAGATGTTCCCCTTCGATAATGCTAAAGGCTATCCCGGAAAGATTAAAGTTTATCTCAATGATATTATAGAACCTCAGCAAAATGCTCGGGATTTGAAAAACAATGCTTGGCAGCAAATAAAAGCAACATTAGATAAACACTCTTGATTATCTTTCATCTGCCTTTTTATTGTATCACACAAATATGATGTTAAAGTCATGGGAAACAGCATATTTATGATTATAGAAATATCGGCTGTTAAAATAGTGAAAAACATCAACTCTTATCTATTTCGAACTCGTGTTGTTTCAATAAATTTCGAAACATCATTTCTGAAAGAAAATTTATGTAGTTTTGTGCGAATTAATCTTCATTTCAATGAAATTGCATGATTTGATTGTGAGGATAGAATGACCATAAAAAAAAAACAATAAAAATTGACATATGAAAAAAAATAATACTTATGCTATTGTTATTATAGGGATTTTGTTATTTATCTTCGGGTTTGTTACGTGTTTCAACGGGACTCTGATTCCGTTTCTTAAAATAGCCTGCGAGCTAAAATCCGATA
>JAGOJI010000019.1 GCA_017995195.1 Cloacibacterium sp. | reverse complement strand
TAGCTTAATGTATTTAATTCTAAATCAATTTATTGATTTCTTAATTTCTTTTCCTTAACTAACTGAATTCCTTAATGTTAAAAAAAGAAATAAACAAAGTTTATTTTAAATTAAAAAAAATAAGGAAATGCATAAAAAAAATTATTTAATAAAATTTAAACAGCCTCTAAGTATGGAAAGCAATTTGTTGGCAATTGTAATTCCGTATTACAAGATTAAATATTTTCGAGAGACTTTGGAAAGTTTGAAAAATCAAACCTGCAAAAACTTTTCTTTATATATTGGTGACGATGCCAGTCCAGATTCTCCACTCTCTTTGTTATCCGAATACAAAGACGTTTTGCCTTATCACTATGTTCTTTTTGAAGAAAATTGGGGAATGAGTCAGTTGGTTGTACAATGGGAAAGGTGCATTGCCCTTTCCTCCCAAGAACCTTGGCTCATGATTTTGGGTGATGACGATGTGGTAGACGCTCATCTTGTAGAAAATTTCTACAAACATCTTGCAGAGATCGAAAAAACAATCTACAAGTTATTCGGTTTGCTTCCTGTAATATTGATGTAAATAGCAAGCAAATATCTAAGACGTTCTTTAATCCACCATTAGAAAATACAAAAGATTCCTTTATAAGAACAGCCAAAGGAGAGGGTAGAAGTACCTTATCGGAGTATATTTTCTCCAGAAAATCTTATCTCAATCACCGTTTCAAAGACTTTCCTGTTGGCTTTGGAAGCGATAATGTAGCATGGTTAGAATTTTCGGAGTTTGGGAATCTCTATAGCATCAATGATAGTATAGTTTCCATACGCATTTCGCCCGAACATTTGTCTTCCACCAGCAACAAGGATATTCGATACCTACGCAGGAAGGGAGTTTATGTTTTTATGAAATACATCATTCAAAATTATGCCTCTCATTTTAGCGTAGACGAAAAGGAACTTATTCTTAGAAGAGCTTACAGAAGTCTTAGGTATTATTCCCGTAACGAAAAAAAGACGGCCAGATTTGTATTTTTTATGATGAGATACTTGCTTCCTCATCAGGTTTTTAGCATTATGAAAAACAATAGAAACTCTTAGCCACAAAAATAAATCTTGGAAAAAATAGTATAAGAAAGCAAGAAAATTTATTAAAAATGAATAGAGATTTTGTGGAGAAAAGCTGAAAAACTTTGCGAGTGATTGCACAGATTTTTTTATTTTTGATTATGAAGCATACTATACAAAGGCACTCCTATTATTAGGAAATTCAAAATGCCCATTACAATAAATTTTGAATAAATAATTCCTGCCATTCTGTCACAATTTTCATTATCTTTGCACGCAAAACCATTCAAGATTCCAAATTCAAGATTTAAAATTTTGAATATGGAATTTTGAATTTTAAATATAAAATAGTGCAAGAAAAATACATAGACGAAACCAAACAAGGCGAAGCATTTGCTATCGCAGAAAAACCCGAAAATTCCAAGAAATTATTTTTGGAAAGTTACGGCTGCCAAATGAATTTCTCCGATTCTGAAATCGTGGCTTCCATTCTTAATGAACAGGGTTACAACACCACTTTAAATGTGGAAGAAGCCGATTTAATTCTCCTCAACACGTGTTCCATTCGAGAAAAGGCGGAACAGACCGTAAGAATGCGACTTTCGCAATTCAAAAATCAGAAAAAAGAAAACCCAAGTCTTACCGTGGGCGTTCTTGGTTGTATGGCGGAACGTCTGAAAACCAAATTTTTGGAAGAAGAACATTTGGTGGATCTGGTCGTAGGTCCCGACGCTTACAGGGATTTACCGAATTTATTGAAAGAAACCGAAGACGGTAGAGATGCAATTAACGTCATTCTTTCAAAAGACGAGACTTATGCAGATATTAATCCGGTTCGTTTGGGTGGAAATGGCGTTACCGCTTTTGTAACCATTACCAGAGGTTGCGATAATATGTGTACGTTTTGTGTGGTTCCCTTTACAAGAGGTCGTGAAAGAAGTCGTGACCCGCATTCCATCATTGAAGAATGCAAAGAATTGCAGAAAAATGGCTACAAAGAAATCACGCTTTTGGGTCAGAATGTAGACTCTTATCTTTGGTTTGGAGGTGGTGCTAAAAAAGATTTCAGCAAGGCTTCGGAAATGCAGCAAGCAACCGCCATTAATTTTGCCAAATTGTTAGAAATGGTAGCAGAAGCAGTTCCTGACATGAGAATTAGATTTTCTACTTCCAATCCTCACGACATGACCACTGATGTTTTTGAAGTGATGGCAAAACACGACAATATTTGCAAATACATTCACCTTCCCGTTCAAAGCGGAAGCGATAGAATTTTGGAAAAAATGAACCGTCAACATACCCGACAAGAGTATCTTGACCTCATTAAAAAAGCCAAAGAAATCATTCCGGACATTGCATTTTCACAGGATATGATTGTTGGTTTCTGTGGCGAAACCGAAGAAGACCATCAAATGACGTTGAGCTTAATGCGAGAAGTAGAGTACGATTACGGCTATATGTTTGCCTATTCCGAAAGGCCGGGAACTCCTGCTCACAAGAAAATGGAAGACGATATTCCTGCAGATGTAAAGCAAAGAAGATTGGCGGAAGTTATCGCTCTGCAAGGCGAACTTTCCCGAATGAGAATGAAATCTTACACCGGAAGAAACCACGAAATCTTGATAGAAGGCACTTCTAAAAAGAACGAAAACCAATGGAAAGGCAGAAATTCCCAAAACGCAGTCTGCGTTTTTGACAAAAAAGAAGGACAAAAAATCGGCGACATTGTAACCGTTTTTGTGTACGACAACACACAGGGAACGCTGTTAGGAAAAACCTTGTAGGTTTCGCAGAACCTATAAGGTTTTTGAAATTTGAAAGATTTAATCTCTATTCATGAAAGATTTACAAAATCTAATCATATTTCAATCTTTCATGGTCGCAAATATTATTAAATCGCTTTAAATACATCATGCAAGCCTACATTTCCATCAGCTTTAGCAAAAGAAAAGAACTTGAAAAAGAAGTTCAGGCGATAAAGAATGTGTTGGAAATATTCGGAATTTCGGCGTTTGTTTTTGTAGATGAATATCAGTTTTCCTCAAAAGACGAGAAAGAAATGATGCAAAAAGCAATGGAGGATATAGAAACATCTGCCATTTTGATTGCCGAAACCTCCGAAAAAGGAATCGGTATAGGAATTGAGGCTGGTTATGCAAAAGCGAAAAATATACCTGTAATTTATATGAGAAATGCGGCATCAGAACATTCTACTACCGTTTCAGGGATTGCAGATTTCAACATTATTTATCATGATGAAAAAGATTTAGAAGAAAAATTGAAAAATATATTATCAAAAATTTAAAATGAAATCTTACTTTCTATTTTTATTATTTCCATTATTTTTTAGTTGTCAGTCAGAAAAATTGACGAAGCTGAGAAGTAATGTTGGAGATATTAAGTTTGATGAAAAACAAGATGATAAAAATTTTAAAATTTGTACCTCAGAAGTAACACAATATTTTTCTTTAGAGAAAAAATTTCAATACAAAGGCGAGAAACTGGCAATTGAAGAAAAATTTAAGAAAGAATTTTCTCAAAAGCTACCTGGAAACGAAAATGGATATGTCACCATTAGATTTATTGTTAATTGCGAAGGAAAAACAGGTTATTTTAGGGTTCAAGAAATGAATTCTAACTATGAACATAAAGCTTTCCACAAAGATTTTGTTCAAGAGATTTTAAAATTTACCAAAAAATTAGATGGTTGGGAAAATTTTGAAAAGACAGATTATTATCAGTATTTAACTTATAAAATTGAAAATGGAACAGTCTCTGAAATCTTACCTTAATTTTATTGGGTTATTTATTTTTAGTTTATCTTTTTCGCAGGTAAACTGTGATGCCATTCAAGATGAAAACTGCAAAAAATCTTGTCAAATCTCCAACTATGCCGAAAAATTTCAATGGAATGAATATGCACAAACTTGGTTTGATGAAGCCATAAAACTATGTGCGACCAATGATTATGCCTATAGAGAAAAAGCAGTACCTTTTCTAAAAGCAGGAGATTTCATCACTTGGAAAAAGCTTATAGATAAAGCCGTAGAAATTAATCCTAATCATAATTTGGGTTATAGAGCTTGGTGCAGGTATCAGTTCTTACGGGATTATAGAGGTGCAATTGCTGATTTTCAGGAACTTGAAAAATTACGTCCAAATGATTTAGGCTATTCTCAAAACGGAGATTACCAACTAGAAATTGTAAAAGGCATTTGTTATTCAGCGATTGGGCAAAAAGAAAAGGCAATTTCTATTATTGAAAACAAACTTTCAGACAAAAATCACAGTGTTGGTTTTTATGATTATTATCAATTAGGAGTTACCTATTTTGAATTAAACAAATTTGAAAAAGCCTTAGAAAATTTTGAAAAACAGAGCAAAATTTCCGATTTTGCAGAAAATATTTATTTCAGGGCGAAAGTTTCAAAAATCAGAAACAAGGATTATTTGGATTTGAAAAAAATGGCGTTAAAAAAGTATGATGGAGGACAATATATGAAAGACACTTACACGCATCATTACAACAAAATCTACAGAAAACAAATCGCAGATTTATAAAAATCACAAACAAATATTTTTCAAACACAATCATAAAACGCTCCGAAGTCCCTCTCCTTCGGAGATGGATTTAGGGAGAGGATAATAATATGACAGACTTACAATCCATAAAAAATCGTTTCGGAATTATCGGGAACTATCCCGTTCTGAATCGTGCCATAGAAAAAGCCGTGCAAGTGGCTCCAACAGATATTTCGGTTCTCGTTATCGGAGAATCGGGAGTTGGTAAAGAACACATTCCGAAAATTATTCATGCAGAATCCAGAAGAAAACATCAACCATACATTGTGGTAAACTGTGGTGCAATTCCGGAAGGCACCATAGATTCCGAACTTTTTGGCCACGAAAAAGGAGCGTTTACAGGTGCTACTTCTACCCGAAAAGGTTATTTTGAAGTGGCAGACGGCGGAACCATTTTCCTGGACGAAGTTGGCGAACTCCCTTTGCAAACGCAAGTTCGTTTGTTGAGGGTTTTAGAAAGTGGAGAATTTATGAAAGTCGGTTCTTCGCAAGTTCAAAAAACCAATGTGAGAATCGTTGCCGCAACGAATGTCAACATGATGAGAGCCATAGAAGACGGAAGATTTCGTGAAGATTTGTATTACAGATTGAACACGGTACAAATTGATATGCCTCCTTTAAGGGAAAGAAAAGGCGATATTCACTTACTTTTCAGGAAATTTGCCATAGATTTTGCCGAAAAATACAGAATGCCGGAATTGCAGTTGACAGATGACGGTGTGAAATATTTAGAAAATTACAGTTTCCCGGGAAACATTCGTCAGCTGAGAAATTTGGTGGAACAGATGACGGTGGTAGAACAAAACCGTGAAGTAAATTCCACGAAATTAGCAGAATACATTCCGATGAATGCTCAACTTCCGGCTGTTATCAACAAAAATACTGGTGGAATTTCCAATTCAGAATTTCATTCGGAGCGTGAGATTATGTACAAGATTTTGTTCGATATGCGAAGCGATTTGAATGATTTAAAATCCTTAACTTCGGAGCTGATAAAAAACAGAGGGAGCTCAGACTTAAGTCATCAAGAAAAGAGTTTGATTGGAAGAGTTTTTCAGTCAGACAATCAGCAGATTGCACCTAATTCTTTGTTGTATTTTGAGAATCAAAATCAACCACAAACCTCTGCTTTTATTACTGAAAGCACAGATGATGATTATGAAGATGTGGAGGATATTGATTTGGAAGAAGAGCCAAAAGAAACCTCACTTTCATTAATTAATAACGAACGAGATTTAATTGTAAAAGCTCTGGAAAAACACAAAGGAAGAAGAAATAAGGCAGCCAACGAACTCGGGATTTCCCAAAGAACGCTTTATAGAAAAATAAAACAGTATAATTTAGAAGATTAAAATGATTCAAAATTCAAAATTCAAAATTCAAAATTTAAGTTTTCTAAAAGCCTTCTTTCTTGGCTCTTGGCTTTTTTTTCTTGGCTCTTGTTACAGTTTCACGGGTTCATCTTTAAGTCCGGAAACCAAGACTATTCAAATCAAAAATTTTCCTAATAATGCGGCTTACATCAACCCTAACTTGAGTCAAGACTTTACGGTAAACTTACAAAACAGATTCCTACAACGAACTTCGCTAAAAGGAACCACCGAAAATCCGGACATCCTCATCGAAGGTGAAATTACAGACTACAGTATTACGCCTACTACAATTTCCAGCGGTGTAGACTCGCCGGGAGGAGTGATTCAGGCAGCACAAAATAAACTAACGATTGCCATAAAGGTACATTACGAAAATAGCAAAGAACCTAAACTAAGTTTCGATAAAACCTATACCGATGAGGCAATATTTAGCAGTAGTTTGAGTATTAGTGATATAGAATCGTCTCAGGTAAAATTAGTCAACGAAAGAATTATCAACAAAATTTTTAACGATATTGTAGCCAACTGGTAATGAATACAAGAGTCTTAGAATTATTAAAAAATCCGGAACTGCTCCTTGAAAACGATTTGCAAAACATCGAAAAAGAAGTCGTTCGTTATCCGTATGTCCAGAGTGTAAGGGCTCTATATCTTTTGGGAGTTAATAGATTTCAACAAAATATTTATCCCGAAGAACTCACTAAAACTGCAGCATATACTACTGATAAGAAAATTCTTTATCATTTAATCAATAAGAATAAATCCGAAATCAAGACGGAAAATAAAGTGGAGACTGCTGCCGAAAAAGAAGAATATATTGTTGAAAATATAACTAAAAATGCAGATGTAGTAGATGAACATCGCACAGATGTTCATGAAAAATCTATTGAAATAGAACCAACGGAAGAGGAAAAAAAATCTACCGATTTATATGAGAATTCTTATAAAACGAACGATTTCGTTGAAGAAAAAATAACAGATAAAGAGGAAGAACAATATGCCCATTTAATAGATTTTTATAATGTTGATTTTCCCACTTCCCATTTGGCAGAGAAGGTTGAAGAAAACACTATTGAACTTGAAAACACTTCTATAGAACAAAAGTTAGAAGAGCCTTGCGAACAGACACTCTCAAGTAGTATTGATTTTTATGTTTCCCCAGTAAAGGCAGAACCAGAAAACGATTTTGTTGTAGAAAAAGAAATTGCACAGCAAGAAGACAGTTCAAAAAATGAGCAAGAAATAATAACTTCTGAAGCAGAGGAATATGTTTGGAAGCCTATGCAATTTGAAGACATACAACCTGTTGTTGCGAAGATAGAGCCTGAGAAAAATTTTATTTCTGAAGAAAATCATACCACTACAGAGAAAACAGATGAAACTCAGGAAGAAAGACCTGTACTAAATGTTTCGTTTTTTACTTCCGATGTAGAAAAAATAGAGGAAATTAGCCCAACTCCCGAAGAAACAATACCTGCTGAAGAGCCAAGGACAGAGCCAGAAACCACTCATCAGCAAAATCCACAAGACAGTAATGTTTCTTCGTTTATCAATACTTGGCAAAATTGGTTGAAAATAGATAGAACAAATCTTGAAAAAGAAGAAGTTTCGAAAAAAACAATCGAAAAGAAGGCAAATGTCATTGATAAATTTATAGAAACCAGCCCCAAAATTTCACAGATGAAAGAGGAAGTAGATTTTGTGGTAAAAGAAAAAACAGACGATATTTCTCACTTAATGACCGAGACTCTCGCTAAACTTTACGTGGAGCAGAAACTTTATACCAAAGCCATAAAAGCCTACGAAATACTACAAAATAAATATCCCGAAAAAGCCTCCGAATTTTCCAAAGAGATTGAAGCAATCAAAGAACTGAAGCCGGGAAGATAACTTTTCGGGTATAGATTATTCAAAAAATAACAATTTGCCATTTAACTTTTACTGTTAACTTTAATCCAACCTACGAAAGCCGTTGAATGAAAGCAAAAGACGAAGACATCATTGCATTGATGCTGAATGAGCGAACCCATGAAAAGGGACTTCGTATGATGATGGATGCTTACCAGAGTCGTCTTTATTGGCATATAAGAAGGTTAATTGTGGATCACGACTCCGCAAAAGATGTTTTGCAGGAAACTTTTATCAAAGTTTTTCAAAACTTTAGTCAATTCAAAGGAGGAAGTCAGTTGTATACGTGGTTGTACAGAATTGCTACCAACGAAGCCCTTCAACAACTGAATAAATTAAAAAAAATGCAAAAAACAGATGAAGATGCCAATCTTTATCTCAGAAATCAAGTAGCAGACAATGCTGAAAAAGATGCCGAAGAAATCCAACTTCTGTTGCAGAAAGCGATACATACCTTGCCGGAAAAGCAAAAATTAGTTTTTACAATGAGGTATTACGATGACTTACCCTACGAAGAAATATCTAAAATTTTGGATATGTCCGTAGGAACGCTAAAAACAAATTACCACTATGCAAAAGAAAAGATAGAGCAGTTTATCTTAGAAAATGCAGAAGAATAATTGAAGTCAATTTTAAAAACATGTTTGAGATAATCAATAAATCAAAAAACAGATGAAAATAGATATAGAAAAATTAGAACGTAAAACCCCTTACAAAACTCCCGATAATTTTTTCGAGGAAGTTCAAGAGAGAGTTTTACAAGAAACAGTAAACAAGAAGTCGCCTAAGAGATTTAGCCTCAATTTCGCTTGGGCTACAGCTGCGGCTATTGCCCTCGTTTTTGGGCTGGGATTTTTCTTTAATTTAAATAAACAAGAAACCCCAACCTTAGTACAAAATACCACGGCGAACCAGCAGGTTACTAAAACCCTGGAACCAGCGATAACCCAACCGAATATAGAACCGATAACAGAAGAAGATCAAATCATAGAAGAAATAAAAACCGTTGAACAAAATTTAACTTCTGTTACAAAAACAAATCCAAACAAGCAACAGCAGACTATAACGGTAAGCGACACGAAAAGTAGTGTTAATATAGATGAACTACTGAGCTCTATGTCTCAAGAGGAAATAAGCGAACTAAGTAGAATGAGTGAGCAAGACATTTACCTTGATTTGTATAACTAAAAAAGCACAAAAATGAGTAAAAGACTAATTTATATTTTTATATTTTTTCTGGGAATTCTTGCAAATGCACAAGAGTCTCCAAAAGAATTAAATAAAATGACTCCGGAGCAACGTCGGGAGATGATAAAAAATATGACTCCCGAACAGCGTATGCAACTGATGCAGCAGATGAGAGTCAACAAAGCAATCAAAGACCTAAATGTTTCTCAAGAGAAGCAGGAAGATTTTAAGAAACTTTTTCACGAGTATTTTGAAAGTCAAAAGGCAATAAAAGACAAATTCAGACAAAACTTTTCTAAAAACGACAACCTTTCCGAAGCAGAAGCACGAAAAAGAATCAACCAAGGTTTTGAAGTAGCACAACAGATGCTTGACAATAGAAAAGTTTATACCGAAAAATTTCTCAAAATTCTCACTCCTCAACAAGTATTACAATTGTTCCATGCAGAGAAAAGAATGCAGGAGAAATTTAGAGAAAGAGGAGAAGGTCACGGAGGAATGGGTAAAAAAAACATGAAGGCAAGTGGTAAAGAAATCTGACTTAATTATTGTTTTTCAATATATTAGATAAATCAACTCCTAAAACCTTGCAAATATTTTGTAAGGTTTTTCTGTTTTATAGAGGAGTAAATTAATCGTAAATTTGCCACTTCACTTAAGCAGAATAAAATAAGTTTTTTATAAAATAGGCAAAATGAAAATAGTAGTCGGTTTATCGGGAGGAGTAGACAGTAGTGTAGCAGCATATCTTTTGAAAAGGCAAGGACACGAAGTTATCGGACTTTTCATGAGAAATTGGAACGATGCTTCGGTAACTTTGGAAGACGAATGCCCTTGGATTGAGGACAGCAACGATGCTCTTATGGTCGCTCAGAAATTAGGAATCCCCTTTCAGGTAATCGATATGAGTGAGCTTTACAAAGAACGCATTGTAGACTATATGTTTGCCGAATACGAGAAAGGAAGAACACCCAATCCCGATGTGCTTTGCAATCGTGAGGTAAAATTCGATGTTTTTCTGCAAACCGCCTTATCTTTAGGAGCCGAAAAAGTAGCAACAGGACATTATGCGAGGCTTTCGTCATTCAAAAATAAAAATGGAGAGGAGGTTTATCAGCTTTTGGCAGGTAAAGACAGCAACAAAGACCAGAGCTACTTTCTTTGTCAGCTCAATCAGGAGCAACTCTCCAAAGCCTTGTTCCCTATCGGAGAACTTACCAAGCCCGAAGTAAGAGAAATTGCCAAAGAATTGGGCTTAGTAACCGCCGAAAAGAAAGACTCACAAGGTTTGTGTTTTATTGGTAAAGTGAGTCTACCCGATTTTCTTCAGCAACAATTAAAACCAAAAGAAGGAGAAATTGTGGAAATTTTTGAAGATTTTGAAGGCTTTCATCAAAAAACTCCGGAGTTTTCATCAAAACAGGAAGAACTACAATATGGGGCAAAACCATTGGTTTACCAAAAAACCGACGGAAAAGTTATAGGTAAACATCAAGGAGCACATTACTACACCATTGGGCAGAGTAAAGGATTAGGAATAGGCGGGCACAAAGAATCCTGTTACCTAATTTCCAGGGACATGCAGCACAATATTATTTATGTGGGAATGGGGAAAAACTTTCCGGGCTTGTATAGAAAAGCACTCAAGATAAATAATGAGGAAGTGCATTGGGTTCGCGAAGATTTACGCCTGAAAAGTGGAGAACAAATGAAGGTGCAGGCAAGAATCCGCTATCGCCAAGCCCTTGAAAATGCAACACTCTATCAGTTCGAAGAAGGTTTTTTTATAGAATTTGAAAACCCTCAATCCGCTATTGCCGAAGGGCAATTTGCGGCATGGTATAGAGAAGATGAATTGTTGGGAAGTGGAGTAATTGCATAGATGCAAATACACTGCAAATTTTGAAATAAAATTTTTATTTTTGGAAAATGTATTCCGAGGAAACCCTTTATTCAATAGCCCTTCGGGCGTGCCCTTTGGTAGGAGACATCAACTTTATGAAGTTGGTAGAAGCTGCTGGTTCGGCAAAGGAAGCATGGCAACTTTCTAAAGCAATGTTGAAGGATATTTCGGGAATAGGTACCAAAATATCAAAAAATATTGGAGATGCAAGCTATCTTGCATTTGCCGAAAAAGAGCTTTTGTTTTGTCAAAAGAATAATATTCAGATTAAATTAAGACATCGAAATCAACTTCCTCCATTACTGTCGGAGTGCGATGATGCTCCTGCGATTCTTTATCAAAAAGGAAATTACGATGAAAAGCTCCAATCCATAAGCATTGTGGGGACACGTAAAATGACCGCCTACGGGAAAAAATTTATAGAAGAGTTTGTAGACGCAGTAAAAGATAAAAATGTTTTAATTACGAGTGGGTTGGCATTGGGAACCGATGGATGTGCCCACCAAGAAGCTCTAAAAAACAAAGTGCCTACTGTAGCTGTTTTAGCACATGGTCTGCACCTGATTTATCCCAATGTTCACGAAAAAATGGCAGATGAAATTCTGAAAAACGGGGGAGCTCTACTTAGTGAATTTAATTCTCATGATAAGCCGGATAGGGAGCATTTTTTGCAAAGAAACCGAATTGTGGCAGGTGTATCACAGGTAACACTTGTTATAGAAACGGCTTTTGGAGGAGGGTCTATGAGTACGGTAAGCCATGCCAACCAGTATAATCGTGATGTTTACGCACTTCCTGGTAGGATTTCCGATAAATTCAGCCAAGGCTGTAATATGATTATCGCTCAAAATAAAGCCAAAATTATTTCTTCGGTTCAGGAACTTATAGAAGATATAGGGCTCAACCGTCAAGAAAAATTAGGACAATTGTTCCAACCAAAAGATATTCAGTTAGATGAGCGTTTAGCTCCTATATACCAATGTATTGCCAAAAATAATCCGATAAGTTTAGACGATTTGAGTCTTCAACTCAGCTTGCCTCCTTTCAAAATTTTACCAATTTTGTTGGATTTGGAGCTATTGGGTTATGTCAAAGCACTTTCGGGGAAACAATATGCTGCTGTGTAGAAGTTAATTATTTTTTAATATTTTATTAATTTTCCTATAACACTTCTAATTTCACATTAAATGGCATAAAACTTTAAAATGTTCAACAAAATTCAATAGATGGGCTTTATTTTATCCATTTTTTAAAAAAATCTCTCTGAAAAGAAAAAAAAAATTAAATTTGTTCACAATAATTCTCATATTATTTCTATGGAACAATATAATGTAGAGCAAAAAATTCAAGATTTTATTGCCAAAGTTGAAGCTAAAAACCCCAACGAACCCGAATTTCTTCAAGCTGTAAAAGAAGTTGCAGCAACAGTAATCCCCTTTATTGCAGCTAAAGAAGAGTATAGAGGTATGAAACTTCTGGAAAGAATGGTAGAGCCCGAAAGAACGATTATCTTCAGAGTCCCTTGGATAGATGACAAAGGAGAGATTCAGGTAAATAGAGGATTCCGTATCCAGATGAATTCCGCTATTGGGCCTTACAAAGGAGGGATTAGATTTCACCCTACGGTAAATCTCAGTGTTTTGAAATTTTTAGCTTTTGAACAAGTATTCAAAAATAGCTTAACCACGCTGCCCATGGGAGGTGGAAAAGGAGGTTCGGATTTTGACCCTCAAGGAAAATCGAACAACGAAATTATGCGTTTCTGCCAAGCATTTATGACGGAACTCTGCAAACATATAGGTCCCGAAACCGATGTTCCGGCAGGAGATATTGGTGTAGGAGCAAGAGAGATTGGTTATCTTTTTGGTCAGTACAAAAAAATTAGAAATGAGTTCACAGGAGTTCTTACAGGAAAAGGATTGGCGTATGGTGGCTCGCTTATAAGACCCGAAGCCACAGGCTATGGAGTAGTGTACTTCTGCGAACAAATGTTGAAAACTAAAGGAGAAGATATCAAAGGAAAAACAGTAACGGTTTCCGGATTTGGGAATGTAGCGTGGGGAGTTATCAAAAAAATTGACGAGTTGGGTGGAAAATGTGTAACCATCTCTGGTCCCGATGGCTACGTATACGACAAAGACGGGATTACCGGCGAAAAAATAGATTATCTTTTGGAACTAAGAGCCAGCGGAAACAACAGAGCAGAGGATTATGTCAAAAAATATCCTACTGCAGAGTTTTATGCAGGAAAACGCCCTTGGGAGGTAAAATGTGATGTAGCTGTTCCTTCGGCTACACAAAACGAGTTGGATTTGGAAGATGCTAAAAAATTAGTTGCCAATGGCTGTATTTGTGTAACAGAAGCTGCCAATATGCCATCTACTTTGGAGGCAATCAATTATTTCTTAGATAATAAAGTATTATTCTCTCCGGGTAAAGCATCTAATGCAGGAGGTGTAGCAACTTCAGGTTTGGAGATGACACAAAATTCCATACGTTTGAACTGGACTTCAGAGGAAGTTGATGCAAGGTTGAAAGATATTATGGTAGGAATCCATAAGGCTTGTGAAGAGTTCGGGAAAGAAGAAGACGGCTACGTTAATTATGTAAAAGGAGCTAATATAGCAGGTTTTGTAAAAGTTGCCGAAGCCATGTTAGCACAAGGCGTTGTGTAACCTGTTATCCATTGTTAAATATATAAAAACAGCTTCCTATGTGAAGCTGTTTTGTTTTTAATATAACCTCAATTGATACAAACGAATTGAATCTTAAAGAATAATACCTTAAATTTGCCTTGTTTTATGAATACAAAAGCAAATAATACATATCAAACCTCTGAATTTACCGTTTTGAGCATTAGTTTCGAAAAAGCCAATGCAGAAATTAGGGGTCGTTTTGCTTTTTTTCAAGAACATATTTCTCAATTTACCCAACAGATACAGAAAAGCCAAATTGGCGATGCTTTTGTAGTATCCACCTGTAACCGAACCGAAATCTATACCACAACACACGATTATACCTCAGTAGCAGAATTGTACTGTGAAACGGTGGGAGTAGATTTTCAGGATTTTATGAAATTTGTTAATATCAAGACAGGTGTCGAGGCACTCGGTCATCTCTTTAGGGTAGCAGCAGGTTTGGAAAGCCAGATATTAGGAGATTTCGAAATTGTATCACAAATAAAATCGGCGTATAGAGACTTCAAAGAGCATAAAAAATATCCCAATGCCTATCTCGAAAGAGCCATAAACTCTGCTGTTCAGATTTCCAAAAGAATAAAAAACGAAACAGGGCTCAGCAACGGTGCTGCTTCGGTTTCCTATGCTGCAGTACATTACATCCTTAAAACACAGAGACAGATTTCCGGGAAAAATATTTTGCTTTTGGGAGTTGGGGAAATAGGACAAAATACCATAGAAAATCTGCTAAAACATGTAGAAAATCCCAAAATAAAAATAGCCAACCGAACTACCGAAAAGGCAGAAAAATTGGCAGAAAAATACAATATTCCGCAGATTGACTTTAAAAAATACAGCGAAGAACTTCAGCAAACCGATATTTTAATTGTAGCAACAGGTGCGGCAAAACCTATTATTGACAAAGAAAATTTTCCGCAAAACAAACCTATGCTGGTAATTGATATGTCGATTCCAAATAATGTGCATAAAAATGTAGCAGAGAACAATGAGGTAGAGTTGGTAGATGTTGACTTTCTCTCGACTCAAATTAAAAAAAATATTCAGGAAAGAGAAAAAGAAATCCCAAAGGCAGAACGGATTATTGATGAAATGATGAAGGATTTCTTGGATTGGGAAAAGAAAAGAAAGTTTGCTCCCAATATTCGACTGTTCAAATCTACCCTGAAAAGAATGGAGCGAAATGAGTTGCACAACATTCATAGAAAGTATCGATATGCCAAAATAGAAGATATGGAACTTAGCAACAAGATGGTACAAAAAATTACCAATCGCTTTGCTAAGTATATTATAGACAATCCTGAGGAAGCGGAATATTTAAGCCGATTGATGGATAAAATTTTTGTGGTTCAACCTCAGGAAGAATTTAAGGAGAAACACCATCATTGATGGTTTTATATAAGGAGAATGCAGATAAGAATAGGTACCAGAAACAGTCCTCTTGCCATGTGGCAAGCACGGAAAGTAGAGCAAAAACTAAATGATTTAGGCTATGCTACTTTGCTTGTTCCTGTGTTGTCTTCCGGCGATAAAAACCTCTTGCAACCTCTTTATTCGCTGGGGATTACCGGTGTTTTTACACGGGATTTAGATGTTTCGCTTCTTAACAAGGAGATCGATATTGCTGTTCATTCGCTAAAAGATGTTCCTACTCTTTTGCCTGAAAATATAGAACTATTATCCGTTTTAGAAAGGGATTTTCCACAAGATATTTTAATTAAAAAAAGTAAGGCAAAAGATAAGCCTATTGCTGAACTAAAAGTGGCAACAAGTAGCCTTAGGAGAAGGGCATTTTGGCTAAACCATTATCCACATGCCGAATTTTCGGACATCAGAGGAAATATCCAAACCCGATTGAAAAAACTGGAAGAAGGAACAATGGACGCAACCATACTATCTCTGGCAGGAATCAAAAGAATGGAAATGGAGATAGATTATCATGATTTACCGTTTATGTTGCCTGCTCCTTCGCAAGGGGTTATTGCTATTGCAGGGCATCGGGAAAATGAGAAAATCAACCAAGCTGTTCGGCAAATCAATCATCGAGAAACGCAAATTTGTGTCGATATTGAAAGAAGTTTCTTAAGACATTTGGAAGGAGGTTGTACTGCACCTATTGGAGCTTTTGCATCTAAAGAAAGCAATATCGTTTCTTTTGAAGGAAGATTGTCTTCTTTAGATGGAAAAAATCAAATCAAGATCAACCGAATTTTTGAATGGAATGAACAGGAAAACTTCGGAGCAAATTTTGCCACCTATATTTTAGAAAACGGAGGGAAAGAAATGATGCAAGAAATAAAAAGCCAACAGCAATGAGGATTCTTTTTACCAAAAAATTAGAACAGAGAGAAGTCTCTGCCATACTGGGAAACGATGCAGAATGGAGTTTTTTGGAGGTCATTAAAATTAATCCTCAAAAAATTAATCCATTCGATTTAGAAAAAAAAACATTGGTTTTTACCAGTGAAAACGCAGTAAAGTATTTTTTTGAAAATCAATTTGTTATTAATGAAAATAGCCTCTACTGCGTAGGCGAAAAAACAGCACAGCTCTTAGAAAAAAACGGCTTTATAGTAGAGCATACAGCGAAAAATGCAAAGGAATTGGCTCGGTGTTTAGTCGAAAGGAAAATAGACGATATTTTCCATTTTTGTGGGAATTTAGCCCTGTCTACGCTCCAAGAAGAACTGGGAAAAGAAGGGCTGAAGTACGAAAAAATAGAAGTATACGAAACAGAACTACTCTATCCGAAAACAGACGCAGTATACCAAGCTATTGTCTTTTTTAGTCCCAGCGGTGTAAGGAGTTTTGCAAAACAAAATACCTTATATGGAGCCAAAATATTCTCTATAGGAGAAACCACAACAAAAGAAATTGAAAATTTTACCCAGCAAAAAATTTTTACAAGTGAGGCCAATTCACTACGGCATTTGTTGGAAATAATTAAGCAAGAGATTGTCAAATAGTAAAAAAACATCATGAAGAACACCCTATTTTTAAAAGCATTAAAAGGAGAAACAGTAGAAAGGCCACCGGTATGGATGATGAGACAAGCAGGGCGGTTCTTACCGGAATTTCGTGCACTGAGAGATCAATACGATTTTTTTACACGTTGTAGAACTCCCGAGTTAGCGTCTGATATTACCTTAATGCCTATAAAAAGGTATCCTTTGGATGCCGCTATTCTGTTTTCGGATATTTTGGTGATTCCACAGGCAATGGGTATGGATTTCGAAATGAAGGAAAACACAGGCCCTTGGCTGGAAAACCCTATTCGCTCTTTAGAAGAGGTTAAAAACATTGAAATTCCTGATGTTAATGATTCTTTGGCTTATGTTTTTGATGCCATTGAACTCACGTTACAGAAATTGGACAATAGCATTCCGCTGATTGGTTTCGCAGGAAGTCCTTGGACGATTTTGTGCTACTGTGTAGAAGGAAAAGGAAGCAAATCCTTTGATATTGCTAAATCCTTCTGCTTTCAACATCCGGAAGCAGCACATCTTCTTCTGCAAAAAATTACCGATACTACTATTGCTTATCTCAAGAAAAAAGTAGAGAAAGGGGTTTCGGCGGTACAAATTTTCGATAGTTGGGGGGGAATGCTCTCGCCGGAAGATTATCAGGAGTTTTCATGGAAATACATTAATCAAATAGTAGAAGAACTGAGCAAAGTAACAGAGGTTATTGTATTCGGGAAAGGTTGTTGGTTTGCTTTAGAAGAAATGGCAAAAGCCCAAGTTTCAGCTTTGGGAGTAGATTGGACGATTACGCCCGAAAACGCTAGGAAATTAACCCAAAATTTGGTTACACTTCAAGGAAATTTTGATCCTGCACGACTACATTCATCTCCAGAAACTATTAGAAAAATGGTTCACGAGATGATCAATCGCTTTGGGAAAGACCGTTATATAGTAAATCTTGGGCATGGTATTTTGCCTAATATCCCATTAGAAAACGCCGAAGCCTTTGTAAGAGCTGTGGTAGAGTGGCGAGAAAGCTAAATCTCTATCTCTACTACATAGCCTTCGTGGCTGCGGATATTAATCACTTCACCATCGTTGAAGCATAGGTATTGTCCTTTAATTCCTTTCAGAACACCTTCAAATTCAGGTTTTTTGTCCAAGGTAAAAGCAGATAAATTTTGTGGAGTTTCGTAAGGAAAATCGAGTCGCCAGATATTTTCGTTACCCAAAGCAAAACTTTTGAAATCTTTTGGGAAACTTTCTTCTACTTTTTGCATAAAATCGGCAAGGTCTACCTCATCTTCACGATCGTCTTGCAGCATTTTTCGCCAGTTGGTTTTGTCGGAAAAATGGTTTTTGAGTTCTACTTCTATCATGCCTGCTTCGTAGCGATTATTGGTTTTTGCAATGGGTAGTGCAAAAGTTGCTCCTTGGTCAATCCAACGAGTTGGGATTTGAGATTCCCTTGTTACTCCTACCTTTACGTCGCCGGTATAGGCGAGATACACTATGTGTGGTTGCAGTTGAATTTCCTTTTCTACTTCCAAATCACGCTCTTCTACCCCAAGATGTGCTGTGGAAAGTTCGGGTTTCAAGATGGTATCACTTGCATACGGACTTTCAAAAAAACATTTTTTGCAAAACCCCATTCGGTAGATTTTCTCATCACTTTCACAATTTACACATTGGTAACCAATGTGTTTCAAAGACAGTTTCTTGCCAAACAATTCGTTCAAATGGAGTAAATCTTGGTTCAGATTTAGAAAATACTGAATCGGTTTTCCGTTTTGAGTAGTCATTTTTAGGATTTGTCCGCTGAAATTCATTCTTAAATGTTTTGGTAAAAATAATAATTGCGATTGACAATGGAAAGGAATTTGTTTTTTATTAAATTTGTTGAAAATATTTTAAAATAGAAACCCTGCTCAATATAAAAAAAGAAGAGTGAAGTTTCTATGGTAAAACGTGTTTTGAAAGCACTGAATGTAGAAATTGTAGAAAAAGAACCAAAAGAAATTACGAACCCTAAATTTTGAGTAGAATTGAACGGACAAATAGTGTTATAAACATAAATACGTGAAAAAATTGATAATTTGAATGATTTATGGGACCGTTTAAGCTCGAAATAGATAAGAGGACGCCGAGTTTATGAAATTGACGACCATGAATACGCATTTTAGTAATTTCCACCATTGGGCACTATTCCGATAAATAAATTTTCCAAAAAACATAAATGAATTATTTAGTAACAGGTGGCTCGGGTTTTATAGGGTCGCATTTGGTAGAGAAATTATTAGAAAATGGTCATTTTGTCATTAATATTGACAATTTTGATGACTTTTACGATTATAAAATTAAAATCAAAAACACTTTAGAATCAACAAAAAACACGGTTGATTTTTCTTTTTCAGATAAAGATTCAGACCTCCAAAAATTACAAAACTTAACCAATTCCAAAAGTTATCGGTTTTATTATCAAGACATTAGGAATAAAAATGGACTTGCCGAAATTTTTCAAAATCATCCAATAGATATGGTCATTCATCTCGCTGCTTTGGCGGGAGTTCGCCCGTCTATTGAGCGACCATTAGATTATGAGGAAGTCAATATCCGAGGAACCATGAATCTTTGGGAACTGTGCAAAAAATTCGAGGTTAAAAAATTCATTTGTTCCTCATCTTCAAGTGTTTATGGTAATAATGAGAAAGTTCCTTTCTCTGAAGAAGACCATGTAGATCGCCCGATTTCTCCCTACGCAGCAACTAAAAAATGTGGTGAGATTTTAGGACACGTGTATCATCATTTGTACAAATTGGATATGATTCAGCTTCGGTTTTTTACCGTTTACGGACCAAGACAACGCCCCGATTTAGCGATTCATAAATTCTCGAAACTCATTGCTGAAAATCAAGAAGTTCCTTTCTATGGCGATGGCTCTACAGCGAGAGATTATACGTATATTGATGATATTATCGATGGAATTCTCAAATCAATACAATATTTACACGAAAATCAAAATATATACGAAATCATCAATCTTGGCGAAAGTGAGGTTATTAATTTAAACCAAATGCTTTCGTCTATAGAAACTGAAATCGGACAAAAAGCAACCCGAAAAAAACTGCCCATGCAGCCAGGAGATGTGCAGAAAACCAATGCCGATATTTCTAAAGCCCAAAAACTTATCGGTTACCAGCCTGCCACTAACTTCCAAAATGGCATTAAAAAATTTGTGGAATGGTTTTTGAGAGTTAGGAGGTAAGAAAAGAGATTTTCTATATTAAAATTGATTAAAATCACGAGTGAAAATCATGGATATTTCGCTCATTTTGTTACATTTGCAAAAAAATAGATATTATGTATTGGACATTAGAATTGGCTTCTTATTTGAGTGATGCTCCTTGGCCGATGACCAAAGCTGAATTAATAGATTATGCCATCAGAACCGGAGCTCCCATGGAAGTAGTGGAAAACCTTCAGGCAATAGAAGACGAAGGGGAAGTATATGAAAGTATCGAAGAAGTATGGAGCGACTATCCTACTGATGATGATTTCCTTTGGAACGAAGACGAATACTAAAAAGCCAAAGGCTTAAGGCAGGTTGCTTTAAGCCTCATTTAATTTAAATATAAAGCAGGTAAACACTTTCGGTTTATCTCAAAATCAATTGTCTATAAGTTTTATTATAGGCATAAAGCAAATCCATAATGAGTTTTTTAAATAAGATATTGAAAGGTTTTTTAGGCGATAAAAACCAAAAAGACCTACAGGAAGTAAAAAAAGTTGTTGAAAAGATAAAGAAAGCAGAGCCCGGTATCCAGCAGCTTTCCGATGATGCTTTAAGACAGAAAACACAGGAATTTAAAGACAAAATAAAAACTGCAACCACCCATATTGCAGAGCAAATTCATGAGGTAAATGAGCAAATAAAAACCACAACCAATGTGGATGAAAAAGAAAATCTTTTTGCCAAAATTGAAACCCTGAAAAAAGATTCCTATCAAATAGAAGAAAAAATTCTCAACGAAATATTACCCGATGCTTTTGCTGTAGTAAAAGAAACTGCCCGTAGATTAGCCCAAAACGGACAAATTACAGTTACAGCAACAGAGAGAGATCGGCAATTGGCTTCAACGAAAGATTTCGTTGAGATAAAAGGAGATCAAGCCATTTGGAAAAACAAATGGAATGCCGCAGGTACTGAGGTTACTTGGGATATGGTACACTACGACGTTCAGTTCATTGGGGGCGTTGTGCTTCATAGCGGAAAAATTGCCGAGATGGCGACAGGTGAGGGTAAAACTTTGGTAGGTACGCTACCTATTTATCTTAACGCATTACCCGGAAGAGGGGTACATGTAGTTACGGTAAACGATTATTTGGCAAAAAGAGACTCCGCTTGGATGGGACCGTTGTACCAGTTTCATGGCTTAACCATTGATTGTATCGACCTCCATCAACCCAATTCAGATGAACGAAGAAGAGCATATCAATCCGACATTGTGTACGGAACCAATAACGAATTTGGCTTTGATTACCTGAGAGATAATATGGTAAATACTCCCGACGAACTGGTTCAGGGAGAGCTTAACTATGCTGTTGTAGACGAAGTAGACTCTGTACTTATCGACGATGCAAGAACGCCGCTTATTATCTCAGGACCTGTTCCACAAGGAGATAGACAAGAGTTTGATACCCTAAAGCCCAGCGTAGACAGAATTGTAGAAGTACAGAAAAAAACAGTTTCTACGATTTTTAATGAAGCCAAAAAACTCATTGCAGCAGGAGATAAAAAAGAAGGAGGCTTCAAACTGTTACAAGCCTATAGAGGTTTGCCGAAAAACAGACATTTAATTAAATTCCTTTCGGAAGACGGAAATAAGGTTTTGCTTCAGAAAACCGAGGCACAATATATGCAAGACAACAACCGTGAAATGCACAAGGTAGATAAGGACTTGTATTTTGTGATAGACGAAAAAAACAACCAAATCGACCTTACAGATAAAGGTGTTGAATATATGTCTCAAGGAAACTCCGATCCGAATTTCTTTGTCCTTCAAGATATAGGAACGGAAATCGCAGAATTGGAGGCAAAAAACCTCCCGAAAGAAGAGGAATTTGCAGCTAAAGACGAAATTTTCCGAGAGTTTGCCATAAAATCAGAAAGAGTACACACCATGAGCCAGTTGCTCAAGGCTTATACTTTATTCGAAAAAGACGACGAATATGTAGTTATTGATGGCGAAGTAAAAATTGTAGACGAACAAACAGGGCGTATTATGGAAGGGCGTCGCTACTCCGATGGGCTTCACCAAGCCATAGAAGCCAAAGAAAATGTAAAAATTGAGGCCGCTACCCAAACTTTTGCTACCATTACACTTCAGAACTATTTCCGAATGTACAACAAATTGTCCGGTATGACGGGGACAGCCGAAACCGAAGCAGGAGAGTTTTGGGAAATTTATAAGTTGGACGTGGTGGTTATCCCAACCAACAGAAATATACAAAGAGACGACAAACAGGATTTGGTGTACAAAACCAATCGTGAAAAATACAATGCCGTAATCGAAGAAATTGAAAAACTAACCGCAGCAGGAAGACCTGTACTGGTTGGGACAACTTCTGTAGAGATTTCTCAGTTATTATCCAAAGCATTAAGTTTAAGGAAAATCTCTCACAACGTGCTCAATGCCAAGCTACACAAGAAAGAAGCAGAAATTGTAGCAGAAGCAGGAGGTGCAGGTGTGGTAACCATTGCCACCAATATGGCAGGTAGAGGTACCGATATTAAACTGAAAGATGAAGTGAAAAAAGCAGGAGGTTTGGCAATCATTGGTACAGAAAGACATGACTCCAGAAGGGTAGACAGACAGTTGCGTGGTAGAGCTGGGCGACAAGGAGATCCCGGAAGTTCTCAGTTTTATGTTTCTTTGGAAGATAATCTTATGAGACTTTTCGGCTCAGAAAGAATTGCCAAAATGATGGACAGAATGGGGCACAAAGAAGGCGATGTTATTCAGCATTCTATGATTACCAAATCTATAGAAAGAGCACAGAAAAAAGTAGAGGAGAACAACTTTGGTATCCGAAAAAGATTATTGGAGTACGATGATGTTATGAATAAACAAAGAGACGTTATCTACAAAAGAAGAAAGAATGCTCTATTTGGTGATCACCTGAAGTATGATATTGCCAATATGATTTATGATACCTCGGCCTCTATAGTATCAACAGCGAAAGCCGTAGGAGATTATAAAGAATTTGAATACGAAATCATCAAGTATTTCACCATGGAAAGCCCTGTTTCCGAAACAGAGTTCAAAACCATGCCTGTGCCTCAATTAACAGATTTGGTGTACAAGAAGGCGACAGAAGATTACCAAATGAAATTGGGAGTTTTAAAAGATAAAGCCAATCCTATTATCGAAAATGTATACCAACAACAAGGTTCTATGTTTAAAAATATACAGGTTCCTTTTTCCGATGGGCAAAAAACCATGAACATTATCGCAGATCTTAAGGAAGCCTACGAAACAAAATGTGAAAGTTTGATTACCGATTTCGAAAAAAATATTTCCCTTGCCATTATCGATGAAAACTGGAAAACCCATTTACGAGAAATGGATGATCTTCGCCGTTCTTCGCAAGGAGCCGTGTACGAACAGAAAGATCCTTTAGTTATTTACAAACAAGAATCTTTCCACTTATTTAGTGAAATGGTAGACAAAGTGAATAAGGAAATTGTTTCCTTTTTGTTTAAAGGAGAAATTCCGGCGTAGTTTTTAATTTCAGACTAAAACAAACTCTAAATATTCAAAAACCGAGCAACTTGCTCGGTTTTTATCATCATATTCGAGGGTCAACAATATAGAAAAATAAGTTTTTACTATTTTTGATGGGGTCATTTACCCCTGTAAGTTTTTTGAAAAAAACCTTAATTTACCCCGATTTTGTTAGGCTTAATGTTAAAAAATAAAAGTGTTTCAACTTTAATAACCATTAAAATATGGAGAAAAAAATATGGGCAGATAATTTGAGAGTACTTGCAATGATTGCGGTAATTATAGGGCATGTTTCCGGTCCTATATTGCATGAATACGGTTCAGTTTCCGATAGTACATGGTGGATAGGCAATATCTATGATAGTATGATTCGTTTCTCGATTCCTGTTTTTACGATGTTGACGGGTGCTCTTATGTTGTCCAAAGAATACGAACTTACCTATTTTTTGAAAAAACGTTTTACTCGTATTCTTTTGCCTTTTATTTTTTGGAGCCTCATCTATATTTCAATTGAACTCATTACAAAAATGAATAATGGAACCCAAATAAGCATTATAGAGATATGTAAATTCGTAGTTCTAAGATTATTAAAGGGTGGATCTGCCGTACACCTGTGGTATGTTTATATGATAATTGGAATTTATTTAGTTTTTCCGATAATTAACAAATGGATTATACATTCTACCAACAAAGAAATTATATATTTCCTCATTTTTTGTACTATTGGTATTTTCTTCAGAATACCTGTGTTAAACGAACTCTATCCAAAGATTGATTTAAGCTATTTTTCAGGGTATTTAGGCTATGTTATACTTGGCTATTTCCTAACCACTAAAATAGATTACCGAAAAAAAATGCTTCCCTTGGTACTCTTTCTATTAGGAATTATAGCAACAATGGTAGGGACTTATATCGTGACAAAAGAAAAAGGATTTTTTTATGAGGGATTTTATAGTGCTTTTAGCCCAACAGTTATTTTGGCATCTATTGGTTTCTTTTTACTGATAAAAAATTGGGATTTTAAGAGTAAAATATGGAGTAAAACAATACAATTCATCAGTAAATATAGTTATGGAATATATCTTTCTCACTTTTTGGTTCTGATATTTTTATATCGGGTAGGATTGGACTGGAGTTTTATCAGCCCAATTATCAGTATTCCAATAATTACCACAATTTGCTTAGTAATTTCGTTGTGCATTACATTTGTACTGCATAAGATTCCTATTACAAAACATGTTTCGGGATAAAATTGTTTAAATTGAATTAGGAGCAACGGAATCTATAAATGCTTGAAAATTAATGTATTCTATAACCTGAATTTTTACAACTTCACGACTTACAACTTTACATAGAGATCTTCAGTCTTGCGTGTAAAATATTGTACCGGACTCAGGTTATTTAATTAAATTTGTAGAATCATTATTCGAAATAAACCACAACCTAAAAAATTACAAAAATGAGTTACATTTCTTACATTGAAGCAAGACAAATTTTAGATTCCAGAGGAAACCCCACAGTAGAAGTAGAGGTATTTACCGAAAAAGGTTCTATGGGAAGAGCGGCGGTTCCTTCGGGAGCGTCTACAGGCGAGCACGAAGCTGTGGAGCTTAGAGACGGTGGCCCTGCATATTTGGGAAAAGGTGTGCTAAAAGCAGTTGAAAATGTAAGAGAAGTTATTGCTCCGGAACTCATAGGCTTGCCTACAACCGACCAGAACCTAATAGACCAAATTATGATAGACCTTGATGGGACTCCCAACAAGGGAAATCTTGGAGCAAATGCTATACTGGGCGTTTCTTTGGCTGTAGCGAGAGCTGCCGCTGCAGATTTGAACCTGCCTCTTTACAAATATGTGGGAGGTGTAAATGCCAATACACTTCCTGTTCCTATGATGAACGTTATCAATGGAGGCTCACATTCCGATGCACCCATTGCATTTCAGGAATTTATGATTATGCCGGTAAAAGCTGATTCGTTTTCTCACGCTTTAAGAAAAGGAACTGAAATCTTCCACAACCTTAAATCGATTTTGAAAGGAAGAAATCTTTCAACCGCAGTAGGCGACGAAGGAGGCTTTGCTCCTACTTTTAACGGAACAGAAGATGCTTTGGATACGCTGCTTCAGGCTATTGAAAAAGCCGGCTACAAACCGGGAGATGATATTATGTTGGCTTTAGACTGTGCTTCATCGGAGTTTTATAAAGACGGAAACTACAATTACAAAAGATTTGAAGGAGACAAAGGTGCTTTCAGAAGCAGAAGCGAGCAAGTTGATTATTTAGCAGAACTATGTGCAAAATATCCTATTATCTCTATTGAAGATGGTATGCAGGAAAACGACTGGGAAGGTTGGAAAATGCTAACCGATAAAATAGGAGACCGAGTACAATTGGTAGGAGACGATTTGTTTGTAACCAATGTAGAAAGACTTTCCAAAGGAATAAAAGACGGAGTAGCCAATTCAATTTTGGTAAAAGTAAATCAAATAGGCTCATTATCTGAGACTATGGCAGCGGTACAGATGGCTCAACACAACAGATATACCTCCGTAATGTCTCACAGATCCGGAGAAACGGAAGACTCTACCATTGCAGATCTTGCAGTAGCAATGAACTGTGGACAAATAAAAACCGGATCAGCATCTCGCTCGGACAGAATGGCGAAGTACAACCAATTACTAAGAATTGAAGAGGCTTTGGGAGAAAATGCGTATTTCCCGGGCTTAGATGCTTTTAAAATCAAGAGATAAAATCAATAGTTGATATATACAATTAGGTTTGTATAGGGTGTTTATTATTGTCTATTTTTAACAAAAATTTTACAACAATGGCAGATAATAAAGTCGTTCTAAAATACGAAGGGAAAGAGTTCGAATATCCTATCGTAGAAAGTACCATAGGAGACAGAGGAATCAATATTGCGAAGCTAAGAGACGATACAGGTCTCATTACTCTCGACATTGGATACAAAAATACAGGAGCAACCATAAGTGAAATTACCTACTTAGATGGAGATAATGGCGAGCTGCTCTACCGAGGATATCCTATTGATCAATTGGCAGAAAAATCAAACTTTACCGAGGTTATGTATTTATTGCTTCACGGTGAATTACCTACCAAAGAGCAGTTTGAAAATTTCGACAAAAACATCAAAAAATACAATTGGGTATCCGAAGAAATGAAAAAACTGTTGGATGTATTCCCAAGATCTGCTCACCCAATGGGAGTTTTATCCTCATTAACCTCTGCTTTGACGGCCTTCAACCCTCAAGCGGTAAATGTACAGTCCAAAGAAGACTTGGATCACGCATCTGAGTTGCTTTTGGCAAAATTCTCCATTCTTTGTGCTTGGACGTACAGAAAAACCCAAGGATTATCCTTGAATCATGGAGATAACAAGCTTAACTACGTAGAAAATTTCTATAGAATGGCATTCAGAATGCCTAATGAAGAATTTGAAATGGATCCTGTTATCGTAGACGCATTAGATAAACTTCTAATTCTACATGCCGACCACGAGCAAAACTGTTCTGCCTCTACAGTAAGAATGGTGGGCTCGGCACATGCAGGTTTATTTGCCTCTATGTCTGCCGGCGTTTCGGCACTTTGGGGACCTCTTCACGGAGGAGCCAACCAAGCCGTGATAGAAATGTTGGAAATGATAGAAAAAGACGGAGGCAATGTTTCGAAATATGTAGATAAAGCCAAAGATAAAGAAGATAATTTCCGTTTGATGGGCTTCGGACACCGAGTATACAAAAACTTTGATCCAAGAGCGAAAATCATCAAAAAAGCCGCAGATGACATCTTAAATAAATTAGGTATCCATGATAAAACTTTGGATATTGCGATGCAATTAGAAAGAGTGGCATTGGAAGACCCTTATTTCGTAGAAAGAAAGCTCTATCCGAATGTGGATTTCTATTCCGGCATTATCTACCGTGCTTTGGGAATTCCTACGGAGATGTTTACAGTAATGTTTGCCTTAGGCAGAATGCCGGGTTGGATTGCCCAATGGAAAGAAATGCGTTTGCACAACGACCCTATCGGAAGACCAAGACAAGTATATCAAGGTTCCAAAGAAAGGAATTATGTAGACATGAGTTCTCGATAATTTATCAATACAACAATACAACCTCGAAAATTACATTTCGAGGTTTTTTTATTGGGAAGCAAACAAATACTGTTTTTCAATTTTATTCCTAAAAAAACTTTAGCTAAATTTGCCTATATCACTTTTTTATGAAGTTAAATATTAAAAACGAAACCAATCGACTGAGGTCGGTAGTTTTAGGACAGCCCCAATCCAATGGAGCCGTGCCAACTTTGGAAGAGGCTTATGATGCAAAGTCATATCATTCTATCCAAAATGGCATCTACCCAAGCGAAGAAAGCATTATCTATGAAATGAATGCTTTCGAGGAAGTTCTAAAAAAATATGATGTAGAAGTCTTTCGTCCGGAGGTTATCCAAGATTACAATCAGGTCTTTGCCAGAGATGTAGCATTTGTAATCGATGACAAAATGATTATTTCCAATGTGATTCAGGATAGAGCAGACGAACAAGATGCGTATAAAAAAATATTTGAACAAGTAGCCTGGAGAGACATCATCAATCTTCCCGAAACAGCCCATGTAGAAGGAGGTGATGTAATTGTCTGGAACGATTTTTTATTCATAGGTACCTGTTTCAGCGAAGATTATCGAAACTTCAAAACAGCAAGAACCAACGAATATGCCATCGAAATTCTAAAAGAATATTTTCCTAAAAAAAGAATTATTGATCTGGATCTCAAAAAAAATGATAAAGTCCCTTATCAAGGAATTTTACACTTAGATTGTACATTTAACCCTGTTGGGAAAGACAAATGTGTAATTTACAAAAACGGCTTTGTTAACGAAGATGATTACCAGTTGATTATCAATATTTTTGGCGAAGAAAATTGCTTCCACATTACCGATCAGGAAATGTTTGATATGTTTCCCAATATTTTTTCTATTTCGAATGACGTGGTAGTTTCCGACAGTACTTTTACACGAATGAACAATCACTTTCGCGATGTATGGGGCATTACTGTAGAAGAAATCCCCTATAGGGAAATTTCTAAAATGGGAGGTCTGTTGAGATGTTCTACCATGCCTTTGGTAAGAGAATAAGCAGTTTCTATTTTTTTTGAAAATATTGTTAATTTCAAAAAACTTTATATATTTGCCAAAGTTTTACGGAAGTAAAACGCAACTTATCCAGAAAGGTGGAGGGAATTGACCCGATGAAGCCTTGGCAACCTGCCGAAAAGTAAGGTGCCAAATTCAACTCGGTTTTCCGAGGTAGATAAGTCAGAAAAATTTTGATATTGATTATTTTTACAATATTAAACTCTTTCGACTTGTCGAGAGAGTTTTTTTATGCTTTCTCTTCAAGTTTCCTTTTCAGGATAAGTTGCTCGAATTTTTAAATAATAATAAAAAATAAATAAAATGAGCAATTTACGATTTGAAACCCTACAGGTTCACGCAGGACACACGCCGGACAAAGACACGAACAGCAGAGCTGTTCCATTGTACCAAACCACTTCTTACACTTTCAACAACGCAGAACACGCCGCTAATCTTTTCGGATTGAAGGAATTCGGGAATATCTATACGCGTTTAATGAACCCGACCACCGATGTTTTTGAGAAAAGAGTGGCAGCATTACACGGCGGCGTAGCCGCTTTAGCAGTGGCTTCGGGGCATGCGGCACAGTTTATCGCTATTACCAATATTCTTCAGCAAGGAGATAACTTCGTGAGTTCTCCGTATTTGTATGGCGGAAGCTACAACCAGTTTAAAGTTTCTTTCAAAAAATTAGGGATTGAAACTCGTTTTGCTAAAGATGACAATCCTGCTGATTTTGAAGCACTTATTGACGAAAACACAAAAGCATTATATGTAGAAACCATCGGCAACCCAACATTGAATGTAGCTGATTTTGAAGGAATTGCAGCAGTGGCTAAAAAACACCAAATTCCTTTAATCGTGGACAATACCTTCGGTGCGGGCGGTTTCTTATTTCAACCTTTGAAACATGGGGCAAACATTGTGATAGAATCGGCTACCAAGTGGATTGGCGGACACGGTACAAGCATCGGCGGTATTATTGTTGATGGTGGTAATTTCGACTGGGCAAACGGAAAATTCCCATTACTATCCGAGCCTTCGGAAGGTTATCATGGATTGAAATTTACTGATGTTTTCGGAGTTGATGGACCATTTGGT
>JAGOJI010000162.1 GCA_017995195.1 Cloacibacterium sp. | reverse complement strand
TTGACTATATGAAAAACTAGATGGTAATAATAATGGATTGTCATACTCCATTGTATATTTTGAATATAGATTACTCCCGAAGCCTGGAGATTTTTTAAGACTAACTTCAGTCAAGAAAAAACGATCGGCAGTTTTAATATCGCCGTTTGAGATATAATTTAAGTCTACTTCTAGTTTTTGAGTACCAGATTTTATTACTTTGATTTTATCAAGAATCCTTTTGTAATTATTGTTGTTCTTAGTTTTAATAGTTGTAAAATCAATTGTTTCGTTAGGATTGTCTGTACTTGTTATCTTAGAAACGTACTTTTGTAGCGACATTCTAATTCCTGTTCTACGAGGAGTTCCTAAAGAATAATTTAAAGATGTAGACATTTCAGGGTAACAATAGCATTCTGGACATAATGGATCTTCAGATGTTTTTATTGAAATGCTCTGTGACTCATTTAGGTATATTGTTTCTAAAGTATTACCTGAATTGTATTGAATTTGTATGTGACCTTTTATAGGGTGTATGATGTCACTTAAATAATAACCCGTTGTCCACATGATAGGGTTCTCATCATATATAAAAGGGATGCCTACAATATGTGATTTATCTGTAAAGCCATCTCCACCAAAATAATATTTTACACCATCTGGTGTAGTTATACAAAATTGTTCGCTATTTCTTAAACGAAGGCCTAAATTTGGATCAGCTCCACCGATTTCTATTTTTAATTGTGAATCCTTTTTACTCAATACGGGATTAAAATCTTTATCCAAATAAAAACTACCAGAATATCCTGGGAAGGAGAAGTTGAAAACGTCTGGTTTTTTGTCTTTATACAACAAAGTTCCTTTCATTATCATATCAATATATCTGGCCTTGTCATCTTCTTGAGTAGTTGATGAACCAATGTTTACATCATTTAACAGTTCAGTTATATCATCAACGTCCATTCTTTGTGTAACATATTCATCCGGTTGGTCATTAACTGTTCGGGCAATTACCCCACCAGCATTTAAGGTCCAGTTAATCCCTGTCCAAGTTGAGAGTTGATTTACTGTTACTCCAGCTCCTGTGTAATTTAAACTTATTGGTAATTCTAATTTTCCGGCTTTATACGTGTATAAAGGAATTTCTGAAGTGACCATACCCGTATGCTCATTGATAGGAACGTCGCCATATTTTGTTAACTCATAAGCTTCTGGGGTAGGAGGTGTGTAATTAGGTAATTGAGTTTCTGTTTGAGAGAATGCTTTTGTGTAAATACATAAAACAAAAAGCAACCATTTAAAATGTTTCATAGTATTTGGGGCTATTTTCTTTGCTTGATTATTTTTACGGATTCGTTATTAGTGTTTGTTCGTATCTCAACGATATAAACCCCGTCTGGATATTTTGTAATTTCCATAGGGACTGTTCTTTCTCCGTTAATTGTAGATTGTTGTAGTTTTCTTCCTGATAAATCGTAAAGAGTTGCCGTTCCAGTCTCATATTCAAAACCAACTATAATGTTAGTGAAAGTTTCTGCTGGGTTTGGTGCTGCTTCGATTTTGGCTTTTGTTTTTTCAGGTTTGCTTTTGTCGCGTAGTTTTACTACCCAAAAATCATTACTCCCTTGATTTGTGTTTTTGTCTCTTGATACTTTGCCTTTAGATGTACCTGCCAACAAATAACCTCCATCTCTGGTTTCTACTACTTTTCTGAGTAAATCTTCTCCGGCACTACCTATGGTTTTAGTCCAAATTTCTTCTCCTTTTGAATCAATTTTTAAAGCAATATAGTCGTTGATGCCTTCTTTGTCTTTACGTCCTGTGCCAATCTCTTCACTTTGGGCATATCCGGCAATAAGTAAAGTGCCGTCAGGATTTTCGACTATAGAAGTTAAAACATCGGTTTTTCCATAATTATAGGTCTCTTGCCAAATAATTTCTCCTTTTTCGTCAATTTTTAAAACCCAAAAATCGGTCCCTTTGTTTCCTTTGTTTTTTTTGTTGGTTGCACCTGAATTTGAGCTGCCTCCTAGAATGAACATACCATCACGGGTTTGGACTAATGCATTTAACTGATCATCTTTGTCACCTCCGTAAATTCTTTGCCATATAATTTCTCCTTTGTCATCTGTTTTAATGACCCAATAGTCATTGTAGCCAAAGCTGTCTTCTAATTTATCTCCGCTAGCTTTTGAATTTGAAAAGCCGGCTAAAAGAAAACCTCCATCTTTAGATTCTTCTACATTCTGTAAAATGTCTAGTTGTTCACCACCATAGGTTTTTTGCCATAGTATTTTGCCTTCTGAATCTAGTTTTACAATCCAGTAGTCCAAATTTCCTCTGCATTTTTCAGATTTTTCACCTGATTTATCAGAACTTGAAGAACCTGCAAGTAAATAGCCGCCATCTCTTGTTTGTATTATAGAGCTTAATCGATCCTGTCCATTCCCTCCGATGGTCTTTTGCCATATTTCGCCACCTTTGGCATCAAGCTTGATAATCCAAAAGTCATCTTGACCTCTGCTTTCTTCTTTTTTATGAACTCCTTTTCCAGACGAAGAAGTTCCGGCTAAAATAAATCCCGCATCACTTGTGAGTTTAATGCTTTGTAGAAAGTCAGTCCCTGAACCACCAAAACTCTTTTGCCAGTCTAAATCCCCTTTTTCATCCATTTTCCACACCCAATAATCCAAGTTTCCTTGATTAATATCGGTTTTATTTCCGTTTTTATCTGAAATAGAACTTCCTGCCAAAATGAACCCGTAATCAGGTGTAGGAATGGCATCGTATAAATAC
>JAGOJI010000079.1 GCA_017995195.1 Cloacibacterium sp. | reverse complement strand
AATAACTTTACCAATGTGCTAACATCTTGAGATGGCCGATACTCGATATGCATATGAATATGGTCTTTTGAAACAACACCTTTTAGTATTTGAACTCCTTCTGCTTCACAAATCTGGATTAATAAGGTTCGACATCTAATTTTTATATCACCTTCCAAAACAGGATATCTATATTTTGTTGCCCAAACTATATGAACAGTTAATCTTGATACGCTATGACCATTTGTCCTTTGAAAATCCATAATTCAAAGGTAAAACTTTTTTAGAAGCTAAAGCGAAATGCACTAAAGTGCATAGTTTTAACTATATTTGAGACCAATAAAAGAACTAAAAATGGATGAACGTATTGAAAAATTAAAAAATTTACAAACTTCTACACTCATTGATGTTGTCAAAAATTATAAAAAATATAATTACACACTTGAAATTCGAGATACCGCTTTAAAAATTCTTGGGGAAAGAGGAATAAAAGAAGATACGTTAAGACTTTCAGGAAATTTTGTAAATAATTCCTATGATGAAGCAATTAGTGAATATCAAAAGTACAATACAAATTCTATAATCGGATTAATTTTATTTATTTTATCATTTATTCTGTTCAATGCTAATGGTCTTTTCGGATTAGTTATTTATTTGGCTGCACTAATTTTCATTGGACTATCTTTCGCAAACATGAAAAAAATATCAAAACTTGTAAATGATGAAAGAATTGACTATTCCGTTCTGCTTGTTTTTCTAAGCCTTTTTGTTTATTTCATAATTTTCTTTGTAAATAGAAAACAAATTAAAGAGAGAATTCAGCTTAATACATAATAATTAAAAGCACTTCTGCTAATATATTCTATTTCTATATCAAAAAACAAACAATATTTTTATTTGTTTCGATGATTGCTTCGCAATTTGAGAGATGCGGGATTGAAGGAATTCTTAGAAAGATTTCAGAAGATACTCGCTCTCATAATGTGCTCAGTGCTTTACAACCAACGATTTCATGACTTTACACCCTACCTATTAGTAATATTCATAATTTTCATAAGCCATTCGAATATTGGGTCAAAAAAAATCATTAAATTCGCAAGAACAAATCAAATACTTATGAACTACGATATTATTGTTATAGGAAGCGGTCCGGGAGGCTACGTTACGGCGATTAGAGCATCACAATTGGGTTTCAAAACTGCTATTATAGAGAAAGAAAATTTAGGCGGTATTTGCTTGAATTGGGGTTGTATTCCCACCAAAGCCTTACTAAAGTCTGCTCAAGTATTCAAATATATCAATCATGCTGAAGAGTATGGGCTCAACAAAGTAGAAACCGATTTTGATTTTTCTAATGTAATTGCCCGAAGCAGAGGAGTTGCAGGAAAAATGAGCAAAGGAATCGAATTTTTGATGAAAAAAAATAAAATCGATGTTATTTTAGGAACAGCTAAAGTACAGAAAGGGAAAAAGGTTTCTGTAACCGATAAAGACGGTCAAACTAAAGAATACACCGCCCAACACATCATTATAGCTACCGGTGCACGCTCCAGAGAATTACCCAACTTACCACAAGATGGTAAAAAGGTAATTGGTTATCGTGAGGCATTATCGCTTCAGGAGCAACCAAAATCCATGATTGTGGTAGGTTCAGGAGCTATAGGAGTAGAATTTGCCTATTTCTATGCAACTATGGGAACTCAGGTCACCATAGTGGAATTTATGCCTAATATTGTCCCTGTAGAAGACGAAGAAGTTTCTAAACATTTGGAAAAATCTCTAAAAAAAGCGGGTATCAATATCATGACCCAAGCATCAGTGGAAAGTGTAAATACTTCCGGAAATGGTGTGAAAGCTCACGTAAAAACTGAAAAAGGTGAAATAGTTTTGGAAGCAGACATCGTACTTTCAGCGGTAGGTATCACGGCCAATATCGAAAACATAGGCTTGGAAGATGTAGGTATCCAGACTGATAAAGGACGTGTTCTCGTAAACGAATGGTACCAAACCTCTGTTCCGGGATATTATGCCATTGGAGATATTATCCCTACTCAAGCATTGGCACATGTAGCCTCGGCAGAAGGCATCACTTGTGTAGAAAAAATTAAAGGTTTACATGTAGAAAGAATAGACTATGGTAATATTCCGGGGTGCACATATTGTCTGCCCGAAATTGCTAGTGTAGGACTTACCGAAAAGCAAGCCAAAGAAAAAGGCTTTGATATTAAAGTAGGTAAATTTCCGTTCTCTGCAAGTGGAAAAGCAACTGCCAACGGAGATACCGATGGTTTTGTAAAAGTAATCTTCGATGCTAAATACGGAGAGTGGTTGGGTTGTCACATGATTGGAACAGGTGTTACAGAAATGGTTGCTGAAGCAGTAGTAGCAAGAAAATTAGAAACTACAGGACATGAAATTCTAAAATCCGTACACCCTCACCCTACTCTATCTGAAGCTGTGATGGAGGCAGTAGCTGCTGCATATGGAGAAGTAATTCATATCTAAAAGAGAATAATAATCTCTCACAGAGATTATAAACAAAACTCCGCATAGAAATTTCTATGCGGAGTTTTTTAGCTTTTTATAGAGTAATGTGATAAAAAAGCGTGTCAAAATTCTTATTTCAACACGCTTTAATAAATTTCTATGTTTTTTACAGAGGCATAAATTCTAACCCCATTTCTTTTTCTTTTTGTTTATAATACCCCGAATCCAGTTTTTCTTTAATGGCTGCAAAAGCGTCTAAAGTTTCGTTAATCTCAGCATCGGTATGCGAAGCGGTTGGGATTAACCTCAACAAAATATTCCCTTTCGGAATTACAGGATATACCACTACCGAAGTAAAAATACCGTATTGCTCACGCAATTCTTTTACCAATAGCGTTGCTTCTACAGGTGATCCTTGTATAAATACCGGCGTTACACAAGTATTAGTTTCACCTAAATTAAACCCTCTTTCCTTCAAACCATTTTGTAGTTTGTGTACATTTTCCCACAATTTAGCTTTAATTTCCGGGCGACTTCTCAGCAATTCCAATCTCTTCAAACCACCAATAACCATAGGCATAGTAAGGGATTTAGCAAAAATCTGTGATCGCAGATTGAATTTTAAATATCTGATAATTTCTTTGTTTCCGGAAACAAAAGCCCCGAAACCCGCCATAGATTTGGCAAAAGTAGAAAAGTATACATCAATCTCATCTTGGCAGCCTTGCTCTTCTCCTGTTCCGGCACCTGTTTCTCCTAAGGTTCCGAAACCATGAGCATCATCTACCAACAATCTGAAACTGTATTTTTTCTTAAGATCACATATTTCTTTCAGCTTACCTTGCTGTCCTCTCATCCCAAAAACGCCTTCGGTAATTACCAAAATACCTCCTCCATTTTTTTCTGCTACTTTCGTAGCTCTTTCCAAGTTTTTTTCTAAACTTTTAATATCATTATGTTTATAAGTAAAACTGGTGCCGAAATGCAAACGAACTCCATCAATAATACAGGCATGAGAATCGGCATCGTACACAATTACATCGTGCCTGGTGACCAAAGCATCAATAATGGACACCATACCCTGATAACCAAAATTTAATAAATAGGTTGATTCTTTTTGAACAAAATCCGTGAGTTCTTTCTCCAATTGAAGATGGAAATCGGTTTCACCAGACATTGCTCGTGCTCCCATAGGATAGAACATTCCGTACTGGGCAGCAGCCTTGGCATCTGCTTCTAAAACTTCGGGGTGATTGCACAGCCCCAAATAATCGTTTGCTGACCAAAAAACTACTTCTTTACCCTGAAATTTCATTCTCGGTCCTATAGGCCCTTCTAATCTTGGGAAAATAAAATATCCTTCACCGTAATCCGCAAACTGACCCAAAGGTCCCGGATTTTGTTTTATTCTTTCAAAAATATCCATACTCTTTTACTTTCTGTCGTTCAGTATAAAACCAACGACATTTCTTACTTTAAATTGAAGAAGCCAAATGCTAAAGGCAAATGGCTATCTGTTTATTTTTATTTGATATATTCTGTTTTAAAGTGCTCTTGATAGTTGTGAACACAGTTGTTTACAAACCCCTGCTCCATCATCCAATCATCACTATATACTTTAGTAATATAACGAGAACCATGGTCAGGGAAAATAAGAACAATGGTATCATTCTCTGTAAGTGCATGGCTGTTGGCATACTGTTTAAGAGCCTGTACCACAGCACCGGTAGTATAACCTCCCATAATGGCTTCTTTAAGAGCTACCTCACGAGTGGTGTAGGCACTCATCTCGTCATTTACTCTTACAAATTCGTCTACTTTATCAAACAACAAAGTACTTGGAATTAGGTTTTTGCCTAAACCTTCTATTTGATACGAATGAATTTCTTCTTTATTAATAACTCCTGTTTCGTGGTAGGTTTTTAAGATAGAGCCATCAGCATCTACTCCAATTACTTTTACCTCTTCGTTTTGCTCTTTGATATATTTTGCAGATCCCGAAAGTGTACCACCTGTTCCGCAACACGCAAAAAGATGGGTGATTCTACCTTCTGTTTGTTTCCAAATTTCCGGACCGGTACTATTATAGTGGGCTTCTACATTTAACTCATTGAAATACTGATTGATATACAAAGAATTGGGTGTTTCAGCTGCTATTTTTTTAGCCACTTCGTAGTATGACCTTGGGTCATCTGCAGGCACATTGGCAGGGCAAACGTATACAGTAGCTCCTAATGATTTCAAAAAGGCTATTTTCTCTGCCTTTGTTTTGTCGCTCACCGAAAGAATACATTTGTATCCCTTTATAACACTCACCATTGCTACAGAATAACCTGTATTTCCGGAGGTAGTTTCAACAATAGTTGATCCCGGTTTTAGCAATCCTTTTCGTTCTGCCGCTTCTATGATATGAAGGGCAATCCTATCTTTCATTGATAAACCAGGATTACAAAATTCTAATTTCGCATATACTTTTGCGGGGATGTCTTTGAAAATATGGTTTAATCTCACCAAAGGAGTATTGCCTATAAGTCCAAGAACATTATCAAATACATTATTATTCATTAGTCTAATTTCTCTAAAAAAAACTTCTGCAAAAATACACAAATTATGTTTAAAAAAAGGTATTTAAGCTCATTTTTTCAAAATTATAATATCAAAAAGTTCAAAAAAAGTTTTGAATATTCTTAATTTCAAAATCTGCTATTAGATGACAGAAAACATTATAAGTTAAAAATATATCTACAATTTTAATGCCTAAGTTTTTGAGTTGTAGTATGACAGGTTAGAGATTAGGAAGCTACTAATCTTAAAAATGATTCTTTTTACTCTGTTTCTGTGTTATTTTTTACACTCTAAGTTTTTCGTTAACCAAAAATTCAGGTTATTTAAAAAATAACCAACGCGGAATTATAACCAATAGTCCTATACCTACAAATAGAAATAGGATAAAAATATCATTGTAAAGAAACGTAGACAAGTAATAATTGTGTAATGTAAAATGGGTGAGTATTGCCATAGGAAAAAGGTAGACCCCTATCTTCCTATGAAAATAAATACCTACCCAACCCAGCAAAATAAAAATATCTACTAAAAAAATAATATAAAAATACCACAAAGGAATACGAATGTCTTGATGTTGCAGAAACTCAGCAACGTCGATACTCATGCTCATTACCGAAAACAACATCAAAAGTCCTAATGCCCAATAAAACCCTTTGGCCGGCGGAGGGGTTTTATCAAAAATTTCATTTTCCATAGTGTACAAAAATAAAAAAGTCTTCGACCAAAATCAAAGACTTTTTATTGAATTTTTAGATAAGCATTATATCTTAATTGCTTTTATCAAGCGGTTTTTATCACTCATAAACTCTTCCATAGAAATCATACTTTCGGTTCTCATTACATCTTCAATATCATCGATAATGTAGATGATTCTCTTGGCATCATCGGTATTTTTGGCTTTTACTTTACAGAAGATATTGTATTTACCCGAGATTACACTTGCCTCTATCACGTTAGGAATAGTAGCTAATTGTTTCAAAACATCTTGTGTTCTGTTGGATTTAGTTAATAAAATCCCGATAAACGCAGTAAAATGATAATCCAATTTACCATAATCGATATTGAGAGAAGAGCCCAAAATAATCCCTGCATCTTCCATTTTTTTTACCCTTACATGAATGGTACCTGCGGAAACATCCATCTGCTTCGCAATTTCGGTAAAAGGCATTCTGGTATTTTCGACAAGGAAATCAAGGATTTTTTTGTCAATTTCATCAAGTTGATAGTTCATAGATAGATATTAATAATTTGTTGATTTAATAAAAATAGCATATATTCTTTGCAAATTTACGAAATAAATTTGAGTGAAAAATATTTTTACTTACTATTAAACTTGATTTTTGTCATATCTTCAAAGATTTAACATTTACTTTACACTATCTTTTTTTATAGAGTCTTTCTTTGGATTTTTATCAATCTCTTTTTCTTTTTTCTTAGGAAAAAACCGATTAAAACTCTTACTGGCGGCTATACCCAAGCCAAAATTTTGGTTAGCTCCGGCATTGGAACCTGTTACCAATCCTATATTGGAAGGCTTGGAATAGAACCTCAATAATCTTGAACCGTCGTTCAGTTTAGACCAGTCATATTCCACTGTACCTTCACCTGTGAAGTAGTTGGTTTGTGTTCCTGTATTTTCTGCTTTGGTAATAGGAATCCCAAATGCTCCTTTGAGTTTGACTCTTGGTGAAACGCTAAGACTCGATCTGGTATTGAGTCGTTCGGTTGAGTTGGTGGAAAGTGGATTGCTGCTGACATAGTCAAAATCTAACTGAAAATCGTTGCTAATAGAACTAAATACTGAACCCAACTGCTTGAAAAGCATATTTACTCCTTGATTTCCAACATTAATATTAAGTCCTGTATTAACAACATTGAAGTTATTCAGAAGCAAAATAGAACCAAACTGAATGATTTTTTCATCTTCGCTACTCATCTTAAACGCTAATTGTTCTCGTACATTACTGGATACTTCCGGTGCTTTGATATCGAAGGATACTTCCGGATTTTTCATATTTTTCGATATTTTAGCCTGAAGTACGACATTAATTGGAGGGAGTTCGTTCACATTAAGGTATTCGCCTGCATTGGAAACTATTCGATTGTAGCTTGCTACAATATCCAACTCCGGATTCAGGGCATCTCCACCCCACTGGATATTGCTCCCTTTCTCTATGGTAAATACTTTTTCTAAAATAGCTTTGGAAACATAAGTACCACTGTCTACATAGTAATTACCATTGAGTTGCATAAAGCCCGTTCGGTCCATCTTAAAGATTAGATTATTGGCATACCCTCTTACACTAATGTCTCCTACCTGATCTCCCACCAATACATTTACTGTAGAACCTCTGTCGATACTTACATCTAAGTTAATTTGCATATTGACGCCTCTTTTTTTCTTGGTATCTACCGAAATAACACCTTCTTCATCTTGTTTTAGGAATTTAAGCATTTTAAATTCATCTACCGACGAGGTTAAATCGCTATTGAAGGTAATAATACTGTTATTGAGCACCTTGGTTTCTTTGGCATCGATTCTCAAACCATTTTTTTCATTGAATTCTAAGAAGACATCACCATTAGCATATACTTTTCCCCAAAACGCATCAAAATCTTTTTGTGTGGTATCCAGCATCTTCAAATTATCGGCACGGATAAGTATGTTGGCTCCTATACTTGAAAGATTTCCTAAATTAATCTGCCCCAAAGAGATGGTACCTTTGGAATTGCTTCTTCCGTCTTTAACTCCTACAACACTAAATAGCAGGTTTCCGTCGATTACATTTACCGTAGTGTCATCAAATTCATAATCTACACCACTGAAATTTACTTTTAGTCCGAAATCTTTCAGAGCAATATCACCGTTATAGGTAAGGTTATTCAGGTTGCCTTCAAACTTCACTAAACCTGTTGCTTTTCCTCTCATATTGGAGAAAACTCCTTTTACAAATTCTTGCACGAAAGCTAAATCGAACTCTTTCAGGTCTGCATCAAAATTGAGTTTGGGTGAATCAAAATTATTATCAATCGTACCTTTTACGGTAAGGTTATTGCTTCCTAATAATTCCGACGAAACAATCTTTGCTTCTACATCAAATATATTTTTCAAATCAGAATTTTTGGCATTAATGACCATATTGCCCATATTTCGGTCGTTCATGGTAATATTGTCTATGGCAATATCTATAATGGGTTCCAGATTATTGTTTGCCATTTTAATGCTTATTTTCCCGTTAGCAATGCCTTTGATATCTGTTTTTTCGTTTCCCGGTGCTAAAGCCAAAAGTTTAGAAATATCCATTTTTTTTACCTCCGCATCTACATTGAAATCTTTTGCATTTTTGAACTGCCCGTTTACAAATATTTCACTATCATCTGAATAAAGCCTTAAATTCTTAACCAAAAAATCACCTGTTTTTTTACGATAAGTAATGGAATGATTGAGCTCCGGAGAAGTATCTACAGCCCACAGGAAGTTATTGAGCTTGAGCTCTGTTGGAGCAAACCGCACTACAAAATCTCCATTTTGATCTACCGACTGATGCAATGAGACTGCATACGATTTGAGATCATCATTTTTTTCGTCATTCAGAGTTCCAACTTTGAAATTAGCCGTTAAATAAAGCGATTGATTGGCATTGTTTTTACCGGTTACGAGAATATCCTTCAGTACATTTTTGTTGTACTCTACCCTATCTATTCTTGTAAAAAGGTGTTCTTCCGGATTGGCTGTATTGATTTTTAAGGATATATTATCTACAATAACACTATCTTTAGTAGTTCTACCTTCTTGTATCTTATAGTTAGGATTAGATTTTGCCAATAACTTATCTGCCTCCGAGATTTCCTCTTTTTTGGTCATAATGTATTTCAAAGAAGCTACATCTGCGTCCAAAACAAGGTCATTGGTATTTCCCATAAAAGAGCCTTGTATTTTTGCTCCATTGGGAATCAATAAATTGGGTTCAAAATAATTAATCAAGTTCTGGTTTACATCAAAATCCAGCGTAAAATTTTGTCCTGTATAGTATTTTTTTACTGTATTTCCTGCTAAAACCCTATTGAAACCACTCTGCAACATCTTTCCTAAGTCTCCCAAGTTAAATTTTCCCGATATTTTGCCATTCACTACATTGGGCATATCTACATCTATCACCCTATTTCCATCTACAAAAGAAGCCTTTAGGTTTCCATTGGGAATAGCAATTTTTTTATTTCCATCTAAAACTACATTCTTTAGGGTAGCATCAAGGTTCAAATCATTGATATTGGTAAAAGAAATTTTACCATCTACCTGCCCTCTAAATGTTGAATTTCCTCCTGTTTGAACTCCAAAATAAGACAAGTTAAGGTAGTCTATATTTCCTTTGACATCGGCAAAAAGTCGCTTGGTGCTGAAATCTATTTTACCATTGATTTTTCCACGTGCTTGTTGGTCGTTGATGCTTAGCATACCATTGAACTGTTTTCCGGAAAGTGTTCCGTCTATAAGTACATTATTGATGGATTTACCCATTAAATCTATACTTCTGATGTCCGATTGCGTTTTAAGCGATAGGGTGTTGAGATCAAAACCTTGCCCCGTTACATCAATTCTTCCTGAAATCAAACCAACTTCCTTATTCTTAGTCAAAGCGGTAACATTCAAATCTTTTACAGTGAGAACCCCGTTGTATTTAGGGTTTTTGGTACTAAAATCACGCAAGGTAAAACTCGATATTTGTGCTTGCCCAATTCCTGTAATAAGGTTTCCTTTAGCATTCACTTGCTGTTTGTTGATGTATGCCAAACCATTGTATTTCAGCCTGCCAAAATCATCAGCAAAATTGCCCATTTTACTTGAAACAAATTTTGGCAATACCGATTTCAATCCTTTATAAGTAAATTGAGTAGAGATTTGGTTGGTTCTGATGCTGAAATTGCCGTCCATCAACTTTGCCAGCCTTATTTCTCCCGTTTGAAACTCGTTATCTTTAGCCTTTAGCAAAAAGTTTTTTAGAGTAAAATCATTTAGCACACCTTGCATTTTTCCGGATACATCCATTGCCTGATAATTATCCCATTGGGTAACAAAATAGCTAATATCATATCCGCTAATGAGACTTCCTCGCTTTAGATTCATGTCCCATTTTACTTTATTATTAAAG
>JAGOJI010000161.1 GCA_017995195.1 Cloacibacterium sp. | reverse complement strand
AGATTGCACAGTATCCTTGTGTGCACGCTCCTTCATAGATACTCCATGGATAGTGTGTGAAGAGTGTATGGTTTTAATATTTAGATGGGAGAGTCAGGAAATAATAAATTTCCTTAAGAAAGTTGCTGATCTGTTAGCGCAACAGCTGTACGGTAATTTTGGGCAAAAAAAAATACTCCCTGATTATGGACAAGGAGCGACGCATTGTGAATTACTTTTTTAATTTAGGGAACTAATTAAATGAGAAAAAAGATTTTGTTTTTGGGTCGTTTGTAAATGTAAAATGAATTCAATAGTAACAAAAAATCCCACGGAGTACGCAGGATTAAAGATTTTCTTCGGCTTTTAGCCTTATTGTGAATTGCTTTAGTCAGGGTGCAATGCCCAGCGGGGACTTAAGTATGATTTAATTTTTTTGGTCTTAATTTCTCCATTACTGATTCTGATTTTAAAAGAGCCATATAAGGATGCCTGATGTTCGAGATCTGCCACGATTTCCATTAAATGCGAATAGCTGCAGTGTGCCTCCATTTCCGTATCTTCTGATCCGATGTTTTCAATTAACTGTTTGGAAAACACCTGAAGATTTTTATCGACCACTATGGTAGACAGGGCATATTTCGTGTGCAATCTCAAAAGAAATTCTTGATGTAGTTCAGGTAATTGTATCATCATATAAAAATTCATACTGGAAATTACTTCATTGAATTGTAATATAAAGCAGAGTTGGCATTTATTCTAAGCGCTACTGTTCCATTGCGGCAGCTTCCTTTGTCATCTAAAAAGACTGCTGTTGTACTTTCTTACCCCCCCCCCCCGTCAGATCCTGACGAAAGCATAAATATCGAAATTTATCTGCAGGTCTGTTTGCGTAAAAATTAAATTTAATGAAACATTAATATTCCCGAAGTAGGTATGACCGAATGTTAATAATTCCTTTTTTAGTATTATTTTCTGCTCCGGTATGCTTTATTCCCGCCTTCGAAGAGTAAACAAATTTTTTTCTCTTTTAGGAGGCAAGAATGAAATTGCTGAGATTATAAGAGGCAAAAGTTGATGTATCGGCTGTTTTAGATTATTTCTGCTTCTTATCACTTTTCAATTCTAACTGTACCGTCATAGATTAAGGTGCGGGAAGGACAATGAAGTTTACCTTCGTAATTAAGCTCCGCCCTAAGTCCCATTAAGGGAAGGTGGGGGTCTTGTGCTTTCTCCAGCCGTGGTTTTTTAAAGTTTAAAATCTGCATACTATGTGGTGATTATTGCGTTTGATCACAGAGGGAGATGAGTCTGGAGTTTGGAGTTTTTGGGGGTAAATCAGGCTAATCGCTTTAAGGGGTGGTTCAAGAGAAGTCGATAAAACGAAATATAAATCATGTTTATCAATCGGCTTAAAATGATAATTATCAGTTGAAATCAAACTGACCCGCTGTATCTTTGCCACAAACTAATATAAAATAACTTTTTAATGAAAACAATTGGTATAAGACAGATTGCAATGTTGATCGTAATGGTGCTTGGAGGAACCACTTTCGCCCAGGAAGTGAACGCAAATTTACAATTGAGACCCCGATACGAATACAGAAATGGTTTCAAAGGTTTGATGCCGGATACCGAATTGCCCACTTCATTTGTTTCACAAAGATCAAGATTAAACCTGAATTTTAAACAGGAAAAAATTTCCGCAAAGCTTACGCTTCAAAATGTAAGAACCTGGGGAGATGTAAAAACTACAACTACAAATGATAAAAACGGAATTATACTTTTCGAAGCTTGGGGACAATATCAATTTGATGAAAACTGGAGCACGCGAGTCGGCAGACAAGTTATTTCTTATGATAATCAAAGAATTTTTGGTGAAATAGATTGGCTTCAGCAAGGTCAAAGTCATGATGCAGCAGTTGTTTCTTATAAAAAAGGGAAACATCAATTAGATTTTGGAGCGGCCTTAAATGCAGATTCAGAAGATCTTTTCAGAAATTTATATACCACCAATTACAAAAACATGCAATACGCTTGGTACCATACTGATTTTAGCAATTTTCAAATGAGTTTATTGGCATTGAATACGGGTTTTCAATATGAACAACCTGCAACTACCAATTTGGAGATTGATTATATACAAACTTTCGGAACTTTCTTAAAATATAAAAAGAATAAACTTGATGCAGATTTAAGCTTATATGCTCAAACAGGAAAAGGCAAATTGACCAGTAATAATACGACGGTAAACGCCTATAATGTTGGCGTAAATATAAATTACGCCGTCACAAATGAAGTAAAAGCTGGTTTGGGTTATGAATATCTTTCCGGTAAAGATCAGACCGATACCGAGAATATAATAAAATCTTTTAACCCTATTTTCGGAACCAACCACGCCTTCAACGGTTTTATGGATTATTTCTACGTTGGAAATCACAAAAACACAGTTGGTTTGCAAGATGTCTATTTAAAATTAAATTATGCTCCAAATAAATGGAACTTTGCTGTAACACCACACGTATTCATGACTGCCGCCGATGTGAAAAATCCTTTCACTGCTTACGCCATGGATGACTATTTGGGTACAGAAGTAGATATAACTGTTGGCTATGCCCTTCATAAAAACATTGGTATTTCCGCAGGTTATTCTCAGATGTTTGGCACAGAAACTTTGGAAGTGCTGAAAGGCGGAAATAAAGATTTGGATAATAATTGGGCTTATGTAATGGTGAATTTCAACCCGAAGATTTTCTCTTTTTCTAAATAAAATTTCCCGGGATTAAAATTTGGTTGCCTCCTTTTTGTAGCAATCTTTTTTATTCCTTTTTAAAACTATTCCTCCGATTTTATCTTAAATTTGAGGCACAAAC
>JAGOJI010000018.1 GCA_017995195.1 Cloacibacterium sp. | reverse complement strand
GTCTATCCCCTTATGAAACTGCATTTGGTCGGGCTCAGAAGGAGCTTCGTCTTTGTTGAGGATTTTGGTTTTAGTAATTTTAGAAACATTTCCCAAACTATCTTGTTCTGTTTTTTTATCCGTTTTAGAAGGAACTATTGATGCCAAAATCACTTTTTTGAGTGGAATTGGATTTTTTCTCATTCCGAAATTGGAGGAAATGTAACCTTCAGAGGGGATTCCTAACGGAACTTCTTGCAGTTTTTTTTCTAAATCAATTAGATATTGAGAATATCTGTTGGCGGTTTTAGCAAGATAAATACTATTAGACAAACTGTCTTTTGCCAAGTTCTCAATCTGTATATCCGAAGCATTTTTATCTTTCAGAAAGCCATCAATGCTGCGTATGGTTTGTTCCATGGAGAGCAGATCGTTCTTTAGTTGAAAGGCATCAAGACTATCTTTTTCTGTCTTTATTTTTACGAGATTTACTTCGTATGGCGTATTATTTTTATCAATAAGCAAGCTGGCAATAGTAAAACTTTGTAGCAAAGCCAACACCAAAAGTCCCGGGATATAAAACTTGGAGTGCTTAGAGTTTTTAAATAGATGAAACAATCGATTCATTAATAAACTAAATTTTTTAGGGTGCAAAAATAAATATTTTTTTTAAACGAAGACATCAGGTCAAAAAGTATACCCAATTATGTTAAAATTCTATTAAAAAAAACGAAAGGAAATACAATAAAAAAAACCGCTACAATTTTTGTAACGGTTTTGGCTGTTATAACAAGTGTTGGTCTAAACTTAATTTGTAGTTAAAAATAGCTTTACACATCTATCTTAGCATATATTGCATTTTTCTCAATAAATTCTCTTCTTGGCGGAACTTCGTCTCCCATCAGCATCGAGAAAATTCGGTCTGCTTCACCGGCATTATCAATATTCACCTGTTTTAGGATTCTATTTTCGGGGTTTAGAGTAGTTTCCCAAAGCTGTTCCGGGTTCATTTCCCCCAAACCTTTGTAGCGTTGTACTTCTACACCTTTTCCATCTGGAGACATTTCCAGAGTAAGATCTTCACGCTCTTTTTCGTTGTACGCGTATACTTTTCTGTTTCCTTTTTTCAGTAAGTAAAGAGGTGGTTGTGCAATGTAGATGTATCCGTTTTCAATCAATTCCTTCATATAGCGGAAGAAGAAGGTAAGTATTAGCGTAGAAATGTGAGAACCATCAATATCGGCATCGGTCATGATTACGATTTTATGATAGCGTAATTTGCTCATGTTCAATGCTTTGCTGTCTTCTTCGGTACCTATACTTACGCCCAATGCGGTGTAGATGTTTTTAATTTCCTCGTTGTCGTATACCTTGTGTACCATCGATTTTTCCACGTTCAAAATTTTACCTCTTAGCGGTAAAATAGCTTGGAAATGACGATCTCTTCCCTGTTTTGCAGTTCCACCTGCCGAATCTCCCTCTACCAAGAACAATTCGCTTTCTTCGGGGTCTTTAGAAGAACAATCCGATAATTTCCCAGGCAAGCCGCTTCCTCCCATTGGAGACTTGCGTTGTACCATTTCGCGGGCTTTTTTAGCTGCTTGTCTGGCTTTTGCTGCCAAAACCACCTTTTGTACGATAACTTTTGCCTCATTGGGGTTTTCTTCCAAGAAGTTGGTCAGCATTTCGCCCACAATTTTATCTACCGCTCCCGAAACTTCGGAATTTCCTAATTTGGTTTTGGTTTGTCCTTCAAACTGAGGTTCCATTACTTTTACCGAGATTACGGCGGTTAAGCCTTCTCGGAAGTCATCTCCCGTAACCTCTACTTTTTCTTTGGCAGGGATTCCCAGTTCATCGGCATATTTCTTCAAAGTTCTGGTTAGAGCTCTTCGGAATCCTGCCAAATGCGTTCCACCTTCGTGGGTGTTGATATTGTTGACATAAGAGTGCAGGTTTTCGTTGAATGATGTGTTGTAACGCATGGCTACTTCTACCGGAATCTCATCTCTTTCTCCTTCCATAAAGATAACGTTCTGCATGATTCCTTCTCTGTTTCCGTCGATAAATTCCACAAACTCTTTCAAACCACCTTCGGAATGGAAAGTTTCCATAGGAAATTCTCCGTTTTCGTCTTTTCGTCTTTCATCGGTTAAGGTAATGGTAATTCCTTTGTTGAGGAATGCCAACTCGCGGAGTCTGGTGGCAAGTGTATCGTAATTGTAAATCAGTTCTTGAAAGATGCTGTCATCGGGCTGAAAAAATACTTCGGTTCCTCTTTCTGTAGTTGTACCAATTTCAGTAACATCGGTTAATGCTTTTCCTTTAGAATATTTTTGCTGGTACACTTTTCCGTCTCTGTTTACGGTAGCTACAAGCGAAGTAGAGAGTGCATTTACACAAGATACACCCACTCCGTGAAGCCCTCCGGAAACTTTATACGAATCCTTATCAAATTTTCCTCCGGCTCCGATTTTGGTCATTACGACTTCCAGAGCAGATTTCTTTTCTTTCTCATGAAAATCTACAGGAATCCCTCTACCATTATCTTTTACCGAAATTCCCTCGCCTTCGTGAATTTTTACCGAAATGGTGTCGCAATGTCCAGCCAAAGCCTCATCTATAGAGTTATCTACTACTTCATAAACCAAGTGATGAAGACCTCTTAAGCCTACATCACCAATGTACATCGAAGGTCTCAAACGCACGTGCTCCATTCCCTCCAATGCCTGAATACTGCTTGCTGTATATTGTTTGTTGCTCATAATTTTGTTTTAAGCCCAATGTGTTTCAACGGTGGCTTTTATATTTTAAAAATTTTTATTTCGCTTATTTTTATTTTGGCGTATCCCTTCCCTCCATTTGTTTTCCCTTTGGGAAAGCCTCGGCGGTAAGGGTCGGGCTATTTGCTACAATCTTTTTGCTCGGCATAGCCTCTCGCAAAAAGGATTTCCGCTTCTATCCCTTACGCAGCAGAGAGCTTAAAACTCTTGCAAAAATGCTTACAAATATCGTGATTTTTTTTGGTTTTAAAAAATTTGAAGCAGTAAGTTATCAACACCCAAAATCCTACAAAAACAAGAATTATTTTTTAATTAAGAATGCAAAGAATTTTTTGGTAGTAAGAAAGATAATGAATGGCTTTTTTTCTTCTTGAGTTTTTACAAAATAGCCTCTTGATATACTTTCATTAGCTCTTCGGCAATTGTTTTATCATCAAATTTTTGTACAAATTCCATGCTTTTTTCGGCTCGTCTTTTTCTTTCGGGTTCATTGTCCCAAAGAAAACCAATTTTGGATTTTAAGTCATCAACATTCAAAGGATTTACATAGGTTGAATAAGGGCCACCGGCTTCAGGCAAACAACTCACGTTGCTGGTAACAACAGGAGTTTTAGAGAACAAGGCCTCAATAACAGGAATTCCAAAACCTTCAAACAAACTTGGGTATACAAAAATATCTGCCATTTTGTAAAGTGTGGCAAGCTCCTTCATGGAAATGTTTTCTAAAAAATACACTTGTTTTTGGAGTTTCTTTTGAAGAATATATTTTTTTATTTTTTCGAAATATTTTGTTTTTTTTCCTACTACAACCAGCGGAATGAGCGTTCCTTCAATGGCTTTTACAATGTTCAGAAGATTTTTACGCTCTTCTATGGTTCCCACATTCAGGATAAATCTTTCGGGAAGTTGGTGTTTTGTTTGGAGTTCCAGAGCGAGCTTTTCATCAAGAATTTCTTTAAAGACGTGGTGGCAGCCTTGGTAAACCACTCTTATTTTGCTTTCCGGAATGTGGAGAAAATGGATGATATCTCTTTTGGTTTGTTCCGATATGGCGATAATGAGGTCTGCACTTTTACAGGCTTTTTTGAATTTCCAGAAATGAATTTTTCGATCGAAAAACGAGTAAAACTGTGGATAACGAACAAAAATTAAATCGTGAATGGTTACTACTTTTTTTATGGGCTTTTTGTTCCATTTCAGGGGTAATTCGCCGGAGAGCCCATGGAAGATGTCGGTTTCTATATTCTGTGCCTCAATTCCCATTTTGTTTTGTCGGGCAAAGAGCCCTTTTGGGATTTTTCGGTAAGAAACTTTGGGTAATGCGAGTATTTCCTTGCCTCTTTCGTTTTGAGATTGAGCCAAAAGTACATATTCGTTTTCGGGAAAATAGGTCGCCAAAATACGCACCAAATCTCGAGAATAGTTGCCTAATCCTGAAGTATTGTGAAAAAAACGTTTGGCATCGTAGGCAATTTTCATAGAGTTGTACAACTTTAATAGAAGCGAAGCTATTTTCTGCTGAGATAAATAACTTCACTCTTGATATATCGCTTAAAAAAAACTCGGTAGATTTATACAGCAACATTGTTTTCTCTCAAAGCATCGTTCAGAGAGGTTTTCTTGTCGGTAGATTCTTTTCTTTGCCCAATGATTAAAGCACACGGAACTTGATATTCTCCGGCAGGAAACTGTTTGGTATAGCTTCCGGGAATTACTACCGAGCGAGCCGGAACTCTGCCTTTGAGCTCTATAGGTTTTTCGCCTGTTACATCTATAATTTTGGTAGAAGCCGTAAGTACAACATTTGCTCCCAAAACGGCCTCTTTTTCTACGTGAACGCCTTCTACAACAATACATCTCGAACCTACGAAAACATTGTCTTCAATAATGACAGGTGCGGCTTGTAATGGCTCCAAAACCCCACCAATACCTACACCTCCGCTTAAGTGTACATCTTTTCCTATTTGGGCACAACTTCCTACAGTAGCCCAAGTATCTACCATAGTTCCACTGTCTACATAAGCACCGATGTTCACGTAAGAAGGCATCAAAATAACTCCTGAAGCTATAAAAGCACCTTCGCGTGCTACAGCGTGAGGGACAACTCTTACCCCTTTTTCGGCGTAGTTGCGTTTTAGAGGGATTTTGTCGTGAAATTCAAACGGACCTACTTCAATGGTTTCCATTTTCTGAATCGGGAAATACATTACTACTGCTTTTTTTACCCATTCGTTAACTTTCCAACCACTTTCAGTGGGTTGTGCTACTCTCAAATTACCCAAGTCGAGTTCTTTGATAACGGATTTTACGGCATTTTGATATTCTTCTTGCTGCAACAGTTCTCTGTTGTCCCATGCTTGTTCAATGGTTTGTTGTAAGTTCATTATTGATTTTTAATTGATTAATGATATTATGATAATTCGCACAAATTTACAAAAATTAAAGAAGTCTTCTTGCAAATAAAAATGCTTTATTCCAATAGGTTTCGTTAAGTGAAGAGATAATAACGCCCTTGCTGGTAGAGGCATGGATGAATTTTACCTCGCCATTGTTTTCTATTTGATGCACAATGCCTACGTGTGAAATTTTTCCTGCACCGGAAGTTGCAAAAAACAATAAATCGCCTGCTTTTGCTTCACTAATGTCGATGGCTTTTCCTTCTTTTGCTTGGTCGGCAGATCTTCTGCTCAATTTCATATTGTTTTCATCAAAAACTTTACACACAAATCCGGAACAATCGAAGCCTGTGGCAGCATTTCCACCATATTTGTAAGGAGAGCCTAAATAATTTTCGGCACTATTTAGGAGATTGTTTACTGTACCGGAATTTTTGGTGTAAGAAGAAGTTGATTTTAAATTTCGCAGTGCCAAATTTTTAGAACTTGTTGGTTTTTTGTAGGAAGTGGTTTTTTGTGATGTTCCACAAGACCACAAAACCATTGCTGTAAGAGATAGAAATAAAAACTTTTTCATGATTTGCCAAAAATAAAAAATTATTATTTAAAAAATAGGGTAGAATTGTTCCTGAGTATTGTGTGTGTCAAATAAATTCTTTAAAATTGCAAAACTTTTTGGGGGATTAGCTCATCTGGCTAGAGCGTTTGACTGGCAGTCAAGAGGTGGTCGGTTCGATCCCGATATCCTCCACAAAAAAGGCTCGAAATTTTTTCGAGCCTTTTTTATTTTATTAAGAACTAAAATTATTTTTTAGTTAATTTATATTCTTTTTTTGCAGAGTTATCTCCTACTTTTTCAGCCATAAATACAGAACCTTCGGTTACGAAAAATACTTTTTCTTCTTTAGGATCTTTGGCATCTTTTAAAGTGATAAAAGAACCGTCTTTACTAAACTCAAAGGTACCTTTGTCTTCAAACTTTCCTTCTTTTTCTTCTTGGTATACAGAAGTTAGTTCATAGGTTTTATCATTTTTAAGGGTTAGTTTCATTTCAATTCCCGGACAACTTGCACATGGGATTGTCCCTTCGTAGGTTCCGTCCCAGTCTACCGCATTTTCGGTGGTGTCTCCTAAAGGTATATTTTTTGTGCTCAAGCTATCAGTAGGAGCAGAAGTCTCTGTTTTTGCTGTTTCAATAGATTTTTCTTCATTTTTCTTACAACTTACGGCAACCAATCCTGCACATAGTACAGATAAAAAAAGTTTTTTCATATTTTTAAATATTTGAATGTTGTTTTCTATGAATCAAAAACTATGCAAAAATTCTTTAAAATTCAATTTTTTACGAATTGAAATTTCCTTTCGACAGGTATACTACTTTTTTTGTTTCAAAAAAATCTCCGTCAAAATGATTTTTTAATTGATGGATTTCACATTTAATTCCTGCTAATTCCTCACCTAAATCTCCACCCTTAAGATACAAAACACCGTTGTGTTTGCTGTTGAATTGGTCTTTTTCAAACTTTCCTTTTAGCCAAGTTAAGAATACAGGCATCTGTGTTACAGCTCTGCTGACTACGAAATGGAACTTTTCTTTTAGGTTTTCTGCTCTGCCATGAACGGTTTTTATGTTTTTAAGTCCTAAACCTTCTGTCACGGCTTCTACTACCGTTATTTTTTTACCAATACTGTCAATTAAGGTAAAATGTACTTCGGGGAATAAAATAGCTAAAGGAATTCCGGGAAATCCGCCACCTGTTCCTATGTCGAGTACTCTTGTCCCTTTTTCGAAGGTCATTATTTTGGCGATGCCCAAAGAATGCAAAACGTGTTTTTCATAAAGGCTACCCATATCTTTTCTAGAGATAACGTTTATTTTTTCGTTCCATTCAGTATAGAGTTCTTCGAGCTGAGCAAATTGGGATTTTTGTTGTTGTGTAAGATCAGGAAAGTATTGAGAAACAAGTGCTGCCGACATATATTGGTATTTATTGGTGCAAAAATAGTCAAGATTTTTTTATTATAGGAATTGTAGGGGGAAGTCGTTAGAGGTTTGGTATGGAGAACCATCAATCTTTAATGTCTTTACAACTTGTATTTCTCTATTATTTTTATAGAGAGTAAAACAAATTTAAAAAACCTATAAAAAATCATGTCTTTTTATGGTGGTTGTCATTAGAGATCTTATTAATTTAACTGTGTCAAAATCAGATAGAAAGCGTCTATAAGGACAAGTGAAACAGATGATTTTGACTATTGATGATACAAATAATTATAAAAAATAAAAGATGATGACTACAAACACTAAAGACCTTAGAAATGTAGTTCTACTCGGGCATTCCGGTAGTGGAAAAACTACGTTTATAGAGACCATGTTATACGAGGGCGGGGCAATTAAGCGTCGTGGTACGGTAGAAGGGCACAATACCGTTTCAGATTATACCGATATTGAACACGAACGCGAAAACACCATTTATTCCCATCAAATGTTTGTACAATGGCACAACAATAAAATTAATGTGATTGATACGCCTGGATTTGATGATTTTATTGGCGAAGTAGTTTCTTCGCTCAAAGTAGCAGATACCGCATTGATTTTACTTAATGCCTCCTCCGGAGTAGAGGTAGGTACGGAAATTGTTTGGGAATATGTTCAAAATTACAAAACGCCTTCTATTTTTGTAATCAACCAAATGGATCACCCCAAAGCAGATTTTGACACGACTTTGGAGCAAGCTAAGGAAAGATTTGGCAGTAAAGTGGTTCCTGTACAATATCCTTATAGCTCAGGAGAAGGATTCAATGCTATTATTGATACGCTGAGAATGGTAATGTACGAGTTTCCTGCTAATGGTGGAAAACCGGAGAAGAAACCTATCCCTGAGTCTGAAATAACAAAAGCTAACGAAATGCACAATGCTTTGGTGGAAATTGCCGCTGAAAACGAAGAAGGATTGATGGAAAAATACTTTGAGGAAGGTAATCTCAGTGAGGGGGAACTTGCCAAAGGGCTTACGGTAGCACTGGCACATCAGCAATTTTATCCTGTATTTTGTGCTTCAGGGCTTAAAGATATGGGAAGTGGCAGAATTATGGGCTTTATACACGATATTGCTCCTTCTCCGGCAGATAGACCGGGCAAAGCATTGGAAAATGGAGAAGTCCTTAAATGTGATTCCAATGATAAAACCACTATTTTCATTTACAAGACACTTTCTGAGCCTCAGGTAGGTATGGTTTCGTATTTTAAAGTATTTTCCGGAGAACTGAAGGCGGGAGATGAATTGGTAAACGCTCAAAATGGAGAAACAGAAAGGATTTCTCAGCTTTATGTAGCCGAAGGGAAGGAGAGGACACCTGTAGATAAACTCTGTGCAGGAGATTTGGGAGTTATGGTAAAACTAAAATCGGCACACTCCAACCAAACCTTGAATGCAAAAGGAGTCGAAAGAAAAATAAAGCCTATGGTTTTTCCTGAAAGCAGAATAAGAAAGGCTGTTTATAGCGAAAATACAACCGATATGGAGAAGCTCATCAAGGCTTTACATCAAATACAGGAAGAAGACCCAACGCTTCAATTAGAGCAATCGGCAGAGCTTCATCAAACCATTGTTTATGGGCAAGGCCAACTTCATTTAGATTTAATAAAATACCGAATAGAAAAAGAATTTGGGGTAAAAATGATTTTCGAAAACCCTAAAATTCCTTATAGAGAAACCATTACCGGAAAAGCTGATGCCGACTACCGACACAAGAAACAAAGTGGAGGAGCAGGGCAGTTTGGCGAGATACACCTGCGTGTAGAAAATTACTACGAAGGCATGCCGGAACCCGAAGGAGTAAACATTCGCCAAAAAGAGATAGAGGATTTGCCATGGGGCGGGAAATTGGCTTTCTACTGGTGTATTGTGGGAGGAGCTATTGATAATCGATATATAGGAGCCATAAAAAAAGGAATTATGCAACAGATGAAGGAAGGTCCACTCACCGGTTCTTGTTGTCAGAACATCAGAGTTTCGGTGTACGATGGTAAAATGCACAGTGTAGACAGCAATGATATTTCTTTCCAATTGGCGGCATCGGGAGCTTTCAAAGAGGCTTTTCATAGGTCTTCTCCGCAGTTGCTGGAACCTATGTATAAGGTAGAAATTCTTTGTCCGGAGGCAGTTACGGGCGATGTAATGGGCGATTTGCAAACCCGAAGAGCTACTATCCACGGAATGGATACTGAAGGGCATTATCAAAAAATATTGACAGAGATTCCATTGGCAGAAATGCACGACTATGGTTCGCATTTGCGTTCCATTACACAAGGAAGAGCGAAATTTACAATGAAATTTTCCGACTATCAACTGGTTCCTATGAATGTACAACAGGAATTGGTGAAAAAAAATTCTGTTTTGGCAGAAATGTAATCTATTTAATTAAAAAGGAAAGTCCCGACGAAAGTTGGGACTTTTTTTGAAATTATATGAAACAAAGAATTTTATTGTTGAGAAAAAATATGCCCCAATATAATTCCTGTAGCCATAGAAACATTAAGGCTTTCTGTAGACTGTTGTGTGCCAAACCTAGGGATACTGATGTTTTTAGAAATGAGTTTTTTTACATTGGGGCGGATACCATTGCCTTCGTTTCCCAAAATTAAGTAAAAATACTCTGGAAATTGGGTTTTGTAGAGATTTTCTCCTTCCATATCGGTTCCCAAAACAGGGATTTTTGACGTTTCTAAAAAAGAAATTAAATCGGTGTAATAAAGATTGACTCTTGCAAAAGAACCCATGGAAGCCTGTATTACTTTAGGGTTGTAGAAGTCTACGGTATCTTCGCTACAGATAATTTGCTCTATGCCAAACCAGTCTGCCAATCGAATAATGGTGCCTAAATTTCCGGGATCCTGAACGCCATCTAAAACCACTTGTATTTTAGAACCTTGTATAAGGTTTTGCTCTTTCAATTTACAAACCGCCACCGAATCTTTCGGGTGCTGTAGGAAGCTCAGTTTTTTGAGTTCGCGTTCTTCTATAGTGTGGATAGGTGTATGTTTTAGAGAGATTTCTTGGGAGTTGGTACTGAAAATTTCCTGAACCTCGAAGTCCGAATTTTCTAACTCTCTGATGATTTTGTTGCCTTCAACCAAAAACAAATTGTATTTTTGTCTGAACTTCTTCTTGTCTAAAGACTGCAAAACTTTTATTTTATGAGTGGTAAGCATTTTAACAAATATTTTCAAAAGTATTATTTATTTTTTGCATTTGCAATAATGCTTCTTTTTCTGCTGTATGCGTGTAGCACAAGAAAAGTACCCAAGGGAGAATATCTTTTGACCAAAAATAAATTCGAATTTACCGATGGAAAACTTTTTGCAGACCGAATCCCCAATTTTGTTTCTCAAAAACCCAACAGTAAAGTTGCATTATCGTTTTACCTTGTACCTCTTCAGCTTTGGATTTACAATTTAGCCAATCCTAAGTACGACACCATTTTGAATGAGTATAATACGTATCCCGATAATATGAAAAACCAAAAACTAAGGGATTCCCTATTTGTAAAACACGGTCATCCCGAATATGTGGGGAAAAGTCTTTGGTTAGATAGAACTTTTCATTTTTTCGGGCAAGCTCCCGTGATTCTGGACCAGTCGAAAACTACGAAAAGTGCAAAAGCTATAGAAGATTTTTTGACCTATAAGGGATATTGGGACGCCAATGTAAAATACAATCACAAGTTGGATTCTGCTGCTAAAAAAGCTACTGCCAACTATATTATTACCAACAATGACCCTACCTATATCAAAGATTATTTCTACGATATTCCGTATGGTAATATCAAAAATATTTATGAACAAACCGTAAAAGAAAGTTTTGTAAAGTCCGGTAAAATACTGGATCAGGAGAACTTGGAGAAAGAGGTAAAAAGATTGAACGACCTCATGCGTGAAAGGGGTTACTATAGCTTCAACCGAACCAATGAAGAAGTCTCTTTCACGGCAGATACACTCAAAGGCACCAAACAAGTACCCATTACATTAGAAATAAGAAGACAAGATAGTACAAAATACAAACAGACCACTATAGGAAACGTAGATGTATACATCTTAGAAAATCCTATAGACACAGCCGATGTTAAAAAAGAAACCTATAAAGGAATTAATTTTTATAAAAAGGAAAACAATTATAAAAACAAAACTTTTTGGTCGCCCATTATTGTAGAATCGGGTAAAATATACGAACCTAAGGCCTTAGAGCTTACCAAAAGAAATCTCATTGCTCTTAACAATTTTAGTATTGTAAATTCTAATACCGAGAAATTGCGTACAGCTCCCAATGATAGTATTCTTGATATACGATATATACTGAAACCTCTTCCAAGATACCAAATTAAGGGAGCGTTTGATGTTCACTATTCTCAAATTCTTAATTTTGGATTTTCGCCTTCTGTTGAATTTACTACCAGAAATGTGTTTGGTGGAGCCGAGAACTTGGGGATTAGTTTTAGTGGAATTATAGGGACTGTTAAAGATAGCGAAGATCCATCTAAAAATAAATTTTTCAATGCTTATGAGCTATCGGCTCAAGCCAATTTATCTATTCCAAGGCTTATGATGCCGTATGTTTCCAATATTTTGCCCAAAAGATATTCTCCTTCTACGGTTATTAATTTAGGAACCTCTATTCAGAATAATATTGGTTTGGGAAGAATCAACTTCAATGGAGGAATCAACTACAATCTTAATATCAATGATAGGGTTTCACATCGCTTCACGATACTGAATACCCAGTTTAGTTTTACACAAAATAAAGATAAATACTACGACTATTTCCCCAGAGACAGAGAAATAGCCTATGAAATGTTTACCTTATACTTTGCAAGCAATCCGGCAGCAGCAACGCAATTTCTTGAAGGTATGAGTATTGATGAATTGTCTAAAATGCTTTTGAATGATGAAGCATTTCAAGCGGGACTTAGCGGAAGTAATGCAGATTTGCTGACACTCTTCAAACAATCATTACTCAACAAAGACCGACAAACGCAAGATGTCATTATCTCTTCGTTGATTTATAACTTTATTTATAACGAAATTGGTAAAAAAGAGTTCAAAAATCCATTTTCCATCAATATAAAAGCTGAATTTGCCGGTAATATTTTTAGTTTGTTCGATGCTCAGGAAGCCGAAGTAGGAGTAATAGACAACCCTAAAACGATTTTTAAAATTCCGTACTCACAATTTGCTAAATTCGATATCGATGTAAGGAAATACTTTACTTTCTTCAACGAAAAACATACCTTAGCTTTACGGCAATTTATAGGAATAGGAATCCCTTATGGCAATTCATCGCAAATGCCTTTTGTACGATCATATTTTAATGGTGGTTCGTATGACATTAGGGCATGGAGAGCATTTAGTGGATTGGGGCCATCGGATTCACAGGCAGATGTTCGTATTCGCTCCTATACCATGGATAATATAAAACTCACTTCCAGTATAGAATACCGATTTCCTATCAATAAAATGTTTCACGGGGCCGTTTTTACAGATGCCGGAAACATCTGGAGTTTGAAGGATAACGGAATTGGAGATCAGTTTAAATTCAATAAATTCCTTTCGCAAATGGGTGTTGGTAGCGGTTTTGGACTTAGGATTAATATTGCCTATATGACATTGAGAATGGATTGGGCATATAAAATGTACGATCCTAATATGCCTCAGGGAGAGAGATGGAGAATTGGTAAAATAAAACCACTTCAACCCACTTGGAATTTTGCGTTTGGATTTCCTTTCTAAAAAAAAATGTATTATGATAAAATATGTTGTATCCTTAGTTATTTTAGCAGTTTCCTTTACTGCAAATGCCCAAACTAATAAAGCGGGAAGTTTAACATTTTGGGAGAATTTGAAAAAACATTGCGGCAAATCCTATCAAGGAGATATTGTTGCGGGTGCTAAGGAAGGAGACGGATTTACAGGACAGAAATTGGTAATGCACGTTAAATCTTGTGAAGAAAACAGAATAAGAATTCCTTTTAACGTAGGAGATGATCTTTCCAGAACATGGATCCTTACTTTAGACGAAAAAAATCTTATCCAGCTTAAACACGACCATAGGCACCAAGACGGTAGCGAAGACCAAGTGACACAATATGGCGGAAAAGCCAGTAATACGGGATTCGAAAATTTACAAATGTTTCCTGCTGATCAATATACCTCAAATTTAATAGGTTATGCCTCGGGTAATGTTTGGTGGATAACTTTAGATAACAAGAAGTTTACCTATAATCTTAGAAGAGTAGGGACCGATAGAATATTTTCTGTAAGTTTTAATTTAGAAAAACCTGTAGAAACTCCACCTTCACCTTGGGGTTGGAAAGATTGATTCTTTGAAAAACAAAAAATGAAACACCCATGCCAAAACAAGGTTTTTGAGCACAAGAATCTTTAGAATAATAAATTATTAACACAGATGAAAAAATTATTATACGGCTTCATATTGGTTGCAGGACTTGGTTTTTCTCAAAAAATGCCCGATATTTCCGATGTATGGAAGAACAAAGGAGCCTATTACAAAGGCAATATAAGCCAAGATAATATGCCTATTGATTTAAAAATAGAAGAAGCCGGACAAGACCCCAACAATGATCACGACTATTGGGTGGCAGGTTTTTCGACAGTAGAAAATCACACCGTGAAATTTAAAGGGAAAATTAACATTCGGCGTTTCAAAAACTCCAAAAATAAGTTGGTGATGTTTGGCACTTATCAGTTCGATGAAGAAAAAGGAGGTGAATATACAGGAATTTTTAAAGGAAAATTAAAAATGATTTTGGATTTTGATGCAGAAAAAGACCACCCTCAAAATGCTCAAAACCAATATGTTTTGGAATTTAACGGTGACTGGAAAAACTACATAAAAACCCTAAATTTCAAAACCTATTGGAAAAATAAATAATGTAAGGATAATTTGGACTCTTGAGTAAAATGATTGGTACTGAATTTTGTGTCAACAAGACAGTTAAATTCCTGGAATTCAGGAATTTTCTTTTAATGTAAACAAAATTTGGTAACCTTATAACCTCCTTCCTTATGCAGAGTTTCTACTTGCATTGATGTTTCCGAAAAGAGATCGAGTAACCAGTTTTTCATAAATCTCCCGATTTCCTTCTCCTTTTTGAATTTTTATAAGAGCGTACTGCTGAATCGTTAAAAGTGGTAAAACTATTTTTTCTCTCAAGTTGACCGATTTTCGTGAGATAGGCTCTTCTTGCATAAGAATTTCGAAGCCTGTAAGTTCAAGCATTAAATCTTTAGATAATAGAAATTCATCGTAAAGAATATCCCAAAACTCGCCATATACAGGATTGTTTTTCATATAATAGGTCAATGGGAAATAGGATTTATTCATAGACATCATACTATTCAGTACCAGTGTTTTGAAAAAATCGGAGTTTTTGTACAATTGGATTACTTCATCAAATCTTCCTTGTTTTTTCAACTCATGCAATGCAAATCCGAATCCGTAAAAACCCGGAACATTCTGCTTGAGCTGAGCCCAAGCTCCTACAAAAGGTATAGCTCTTAGGTCTTCAAATTTCAGACTGCTTTGGCTTCCTCTCTTGCTGGGGCGACTGCCGATATTGGTTTTTCCGTAATATTCGAGGGTACTCATTTCTTGGAGGTAAGGCACGAATAGTGGATGCGTTTTCAGAGCTTCGTATTTTTCAAAACTAAGTGCAGAAAGCTCGCTCATGAGTATTCTTTGCTGTTGTGAAATTTCTTTTTTTTGATTGGCGAAAACCTCATTGTCAATCCCTGCGGTAAGCAATTGCTCAAAATTATATTTTGCTTGGTCTTTGTTTCCAAAAACACTTGTTATGGTTTGCCCTTGTATGGTAATTTCTATTCTGTTATTGGCAATGGTTTTTCCTTGGGAGGCGTAGAATTGGTGGGTTTTTCCGCCACCACGAGAAGGCGGTCCTCCACGCCCATCGAAGAAAATAACTTTAATACCGTTTTCTTCGGATATTTCTGTCAACTTTTCCTTGGCAGTGTAGATTTCCCAATTCGCTTTCAGGTAGCCTGCATATTTGGTGCCATCGGAAAATCCCAACATAATGGTTTGCTCTTGTTTTCTATGTGCCAAATGCTTTTTGTACAAAGGAAAAGCGTACAAATCCTTCATGATTTTTTGGGCATTATTTAATCCGTCTAATGTTTCAAAAAGAGGAATAATATCCATTTTTATTTCCTCTTCATGGTATCCGCAGAGTTTGAAAAGGGCGTATACATTCAATACGTCATATTGGCTTTCGGAGTTGGAAATAATGTAGCGGTACATACCTCTTTCTCCATTCAGTTTCTGAATGTCCTTTACCTGAGTTATTGTTTTTAGGGTATCTTTTGTGATTTCATCTTCAAAATCATTAGGATTCAAAACTAAATCTGTTGTCAGCAACCATTTCATCTTTTCTTCGGGTGAAGAAGTTTCGGGATTCATGGAAGATTGATGCTTCAGAATATCATCAATTACTTTTTGATGAATGGCAGCATCTTGCCGAATATCCAAAGTGGCAAAATGAGTTCCAAAAACTTTTACCCGATCAATAAAATCTTCTAAAATATTGATGAAAAGGCTGTTGTGCTCTTCTATTAATATCTTTTTGGCTTTATTCAGTTGCTGAAGAATGGCTTCTGTGGTTAGGCCGGTATCGTTAAAAAACATATTGGAATACAGCTCTTTACTCAGTTCTTCCAAAATCTCCGAAACTCCTCCGAAACTTAGCTTTCGCAGTACGTATTTTGCTCTGTTGTAGTGGCTTTTAAGAATAGAAGAACGCAGTTCTTCTGCTACCTTCATGGTAATTTCTGCTGTTACAAAAGGATTGCCGTCTCTATCGCCTCCGGGCCAAAACCCCAACTGAATTAAGTTTTCATCGGGATTGAAATCTTGATTTCCAAAAGTTGTTTTTATTTTCTTGTAAAGTTCACCTATGGTATCATAATATACATATCGCAGATAGTAGATGATGCTCATGGCTTCATCAAATGGTGTTGGGCGTTTTTTGTTCACAAACGGTGTTTTGCCTAATTGTTGCAGGAGCAAATCTATTTCTTCTACATTGTCGTGCAAAATAGCAACCCGTAAATCATGTAAAATTCTCTGAACCGAATTAGGGTAAAACTGAGTAGGATGAGCGGTAAATACTACCTTGACCCCGAAGTTTTTCATTTTTTTTCGGACATTATCTATTTTTCGTTCCTGTGTGGCACGTTCGTAGAGGTGAGTTACTGTGCCGGCATCGCTTTCGGAATGTAGTTTTTGAAATGCAGCATCTTCAATACTATCAAACAATACCACCTGTCTCTCAATGTATTGTATGAGCTTAAACAAAAGGTCAATTTTTTGATCTTCGGTATAATTTTCTAAATATTTTGCAAAGAAACTGTCTAAAATTTCTTCAGGGGATTTGCTTTCGGCGTAGCCGCTTTTGCTTTCATCATAAAGAAAAGGCAAAAGGTGGGTAATGCTTGCCATTTTTTCGTAAGGCAAGTTCATAAAAAGGCTGTTGTAGATGAGAAATTTATTCTCCACTACCTGCCTGAATTTCTCTGTTCTCTGGTTATTTAGCATCGAACAAAAATAGGCATTTTTTTCGGTCGGATTTAATTTAGGAATTAAAAAAAAAGAGGCTCAAAGTAAATTTAATTGTATTTTAAATTTTGTCTCTTCGCCATTTTGTATAGAAATATTATTTTAATAAAACTCATTTTCTGATGCTTTATTTTTCTGATTTAGCCATGAAATACGAAGTATTTTGGTTTTACTTCTATAAGCGAATCACCTTTGCTTAGCTTAAAAAAGGTTGTAGAATAAAAGCTTGTTTTGTGATAAACGGATTAAAGATTAAAAGTATAATCACTCTACAGTTTTTGGAGAAGAACCATAATTTTTTGTTATGGAGTATACTCATAAGAATTATGCGTAAGGAAATGCAACAATCATATTCTTTTTGCTCCTGCAAAGGTGTTTGATATAAGTTTTAAAATCTATCTGTTGGTAATGGCGGTCATATAGTTTCTTAAAATAAATTGCAGGCATACGTCTACAATTTCTCCCATTGTTTTGCAGTGTTTCAGTTGGTTGTCTTTTAGGTAATCATAAATTTCCGATTTTAGGCTCTCTACTTTTTCCTGAGGAGCAATATGATCTTTTTTCATCACTTTTAGTAGATGTTCCAGGCGTACTTTATCTGCAATCATTCTTTTGGCCAAAAGGGCTCTTTCCTCGTCTTGGTATTGTTTTATAGAGGCTTCTTCCACATTTTCGGTAACACACTTTACATACTCCAAATTTTCCCTGAAAAATTGAGGTTTGTAGAGATTGATTCTTCCTTCGTAGCACTGTTGATCGAAATCTATACTGCGAATTCTGTATTGCATCTCATCAAAATCGGGCGTTAATACAATAACGAAGTTATACGATCTCTGATCGCCCAACAATCGCATAAAACAACGTTCATTGAACTTTACAAATTCTTTTGCTAAGCGTATTCTGTTGGTTTTCTCGTTCATGTAGTTTTCCAAAAACATATCTCCCGGTATGCCCGAGATATGCTCTTCTACCAAAGTGTCTTCGTAAACCAAAAAGTTGATATGGTTGGGAGATAAGATGTGTTCCAGTTCAAGTCCGTAAACTCGGGAAGCATCGGCTTTTTTGATGTAGAAATAATCGTGGTTATCGTTGTATTGGTTTCGGATTTTTATCCGAAAAGGATTGGAATTCCCAAAAGTACAATAGTCGATATTATCTACGATAAGATGTCCGGTTGCTTCCTCGTTTCCGTTGGATTTCAGCCACTGGTAAATTTTTTTGATTCCTTCATTTATCTCATCCATCTCAAAATGATTGAATACCACACCAATCCACAGCGTGTCTTTGCCATATTTGTCGTAAATTGGGTAATGTTCGGTATACCTCAACAAATCGTTGTAGGTAATGGGTGATTTAAAATATCGGTCGTTTTCTTTTAAATAATCAAATAACTCGTTGTTGAGTGGATAGTTGATTTTCTTTTTAGAAATTTTAATATCTGCATTTTCATCAATTTTCATAGGTCGATTTTATTGTTTTTTTTATTGGTCATGTGCAATTGTCTCTTTCTTCACAGTAGTCATGGTGATTCCATAGATGCTGTTTTTATGAAGCATAAAAATACAATTTTGAATGATTAAATATTCTTATTTTTGAAGAAAATTTGGAAATTCTTTGTTTTTACCAAGTGTTTTGAGAATATCTTTAAATTTGTTGTTTGTTTCATGAAAGATTATTACTATTTTTTAGGTGTTAAAAGTGATGCTTCCGAGGAAGAAATCAAAAAAGCCTACCGTAAACTTTCTTTGAAGTATCATCCTGATAAAAATGACAACGATGATTTTTTTACCGAAAGGTTTCGAGAAATTACAGAAGCCTACGAAGCCCTGAGTGATACCGAGAAACGTAAAATATACGATCAAAATTTGGGGAGTCACCATCGGAATTCCCGTTCTACATTGCCTCCAAGCATCAAAAATTTTCATGCGAACAAAATAAGAGCAAGAATAGGAGACGAAATCAGAATTTCGTGGCAGACCTATGATGCCGATGTGGTAAAAATAACTCCTTTTGGCTTAGAAAAACCTTATGGAGAAAGAGTTTTCAAAATTAAGGAGTTCGATAGAGACGGAAGATTTCAAGTAATTCTTCATGCTACCAATACTTTGCTTCACCAGTCGGTAGTTCAAGGGATAAGTATTTTAGAACTTTCGGCTTCGGAAGCGGAGGTTGAATTACCACCTCACAGCGACTCAAACCCTTTTTTAGAAAAAGAACCTGAAGCAAAGCTGTCTCCAATTAGGATTTGGGCAATTGTTTTATTGATTTCGGCTTTAGTTGTACTGTATTTTCTAACAAGAGATTAGGTTTCAAGCAAATATTCGCTGTAGTGCCCCAACATTTTTACCGAACAGCCCAGTGCCTCCAATTCGTCTATTGCACCTTGAGACAGTACAGGATGCCATTCGTTGGCTACATTAATAAAGAAAAAATAATTACCCAAGCCTGTTTTCAATGTTCGGGATTCTATTTTGCTTAGGTTCATTCTTCGCCATGCAAAAACCGATAATACCTGATGCAAACCTCCTGCATGATCTTCGGGTAAGGTAACCAAAAGACTTGTTTTTTCACCTGTTTTTTCGAAACCCATATTGAGGGATTGCTTGAGTTTGGAAATCACAATAAATTTGGTGTGGTTTTGTTCAAAATCCTGAATTTTGGAGTGAAGGGTCTTTAGACCATACAATTTTGCGGCATAGGAGTTGGCAATTGCAGCTAATTTCTGCTCGGGATTCTCTGAAACCAACTGAGCAGAAGCAGCGGTAGAAGCGTAATCTAACCTTGGAATATCCTTATAATGCTTATGTAAAAAATGATAGCACTGTGCCAATGCTTGAGGATGAGAATATATTTTTTCGAAAGTTTCGTTTTCGGGATGAACCATTAAATGATGGGAAATGGGCATAATAACCTCACCTTCTATAAAAATGCCGTGATAATCGTACAGGTAATCCAGCGTCATAGAAACGGTACCTTCAATAGAATTTTCTAAAGGAACTACCGCTTTATCGACACTTCCGTTGGTAACCGCCGAAAAGCAATCTAAAATGCTTGATTGCGAAATCAACTCTTCATTAGGAAAAATTTGTATAGCAGCCAGTTGAGTAAATGATGCCTGAGGACCTAAAAATGCAATTTTCATACTGCAAAAATAATGGATTTGAAAATATGGAAGATGTATCAGCAAAAAATATTTTCGTGAAATCGATTCAAATAAAAAAGATTGATGAAGTAAAAGAGTAGTAATGAGATTTTAGTATTGAAAACTGATTTCCCATCTTTTTTCAATATCTTTGCGTATTACATCAATTTAATGGCAATGGAACTCGGTAGAACTCAAATATTAAGAATAGCAGAAAAAAACAATTCGGGGATTTTTCTTGAATCCGAAAACGCAGAGAGAGCTTTTTTGCCCAAAATATTTGCAGACGATACTGCCGAGATAGGAACCGAAATAGAGGTTTTCGTTTATCAGGACGATGAAAAACTTAAAGCCACCACCGAAAAACCCTTTTGTGAAGTCGGCGAGTTTGCGGTAATGACCTGTGTACAATCCTTGCCGAGCGGTGCTTTTATGGATTGGGGCATTATTAAAGATCTTTTCATTCCTTACAAAGAACAGAAATCTAAAATTATAGAAGGTAAAAGATATTTGGTATATGTCTTTGTAGAAGAATTGTCTCACCGTATTACGGGTACTACCAAATTCAAAAGAAATCCTCAGTACGAAAACTTACCCTTTAAGAAAAACGACAAGGTAAACCTTATTTTGATGAACGAGACAGAGCTTGGCTGGAATGTAGTTGTCAATAAAAAATATATAGGACTCATTTATACATCAGATGTGTACAAAAAATTATATCCCTTATCCGAAGAAGTAGGCTATATTAAAACCATCCGTGAAGATGGAAAAATAGATATATCGCTTCAACCCGAAGGTTTTGAACATATTGATGAATTTAAACAAAGTATTCTTGATGCTTTAGAAAGAAACTACGGTTTACTGTATTTATCCGACAAGTCTACTCCTGAGGAGATAAAAGAAGAACTTCAAATGAGTAAAAAGAATTTTAAAAAAGCTATTGGAGGACTATATAAAGACAAAAAAATTGAAATTTCGGAGGACAAAATAAAACTACTTTAACCTAATTCGGGTTAATAAAAATTTATAAACAATTGAAAATGAATGCTTTTTTTTTAGATTGTTTTTAATAGACTAAGGAACTTCGTTTAAGAGAGTAATACAAACTTGGTATTGCTTCTAAGTTTTACACCTTTATTGAGCTTAAATAGATGAAAATCAAATTAATAAATATCTTCGTTTACCTAGGTGATTAAATGTCTTATCTCGAACCGAGGTTACTTTAACCAATGAAAAAACTTGAAGGTTCAAATAAAAAAGAATCAGATGAAAGAAAATTATACTAAAATAAAATCACAACTTCCGAAACAGGTTGATTTGGTTGCGGTTTCCAAAAATCATCCGGTCGAAAAAATACAACAAGTTTATAATTATGGACAAAGGATTTTTGGCGAAAACAGAGTACAAGAGCTTCTGAGTAAGTATCCGGAATTGCCCAAGGATATTCAATGGCATTTGATAGGGCATTTGCAAACCAATAAAGTAAAGTATATCGCCGAATTTATAGACACCATTCAGAGTGTAGATAGCGAAAAATTACTCGCAGAAATCAATAAAGAAGCTAATAAATGCAATAGAATTATCAAAATACTCTTGCAGGTCAAAATCGCTAACGAAGACACCAAATTTGGTTTGGAAATAGAAGAAGCAAAGCGGTTGTTCAGTGATTTTTTGGCAGGAAAATATCCTCATGTCAATATTACAGGACTTATGGGAATGGCTACCTTTACCGAAGATAAAGATCAAATAAAATCCGAATTTCAGACCCTTAAACTCTTGTTTGATGAACTTTCGACGCAGAAAAAATTAGAAACACTATCCATGGGAATGAGCGACGATTTTCTTTTGGCTATAACATGTGGGGCAACTTCTGTACGAATAGGGTCGGCTATTTTCGGAGCGAGAGTTTAATTAGTGTATTTTCAAAAAGAAGTCCAAAGCTATGCGTAGTAAATTACTTTTTCTTGGTTGGTATCTCCTAATTTTCAGTTGGATAAATGCCCAAACCGAATTGGTATTTGTTTTCTTTAAAGATAAGCCCAATAAGTCGGCTTTCTATGCCAATCCGTTATCGGAACTTAGTCAAAAATCTTTAGACAGAAGGGTAAATCTTGGGATTGCTCTCAACGATCAAGATGCACCTTTGGAAACCTCTTATATAGAGGCGATTCGGAATTTGGGCTTTGTAGTAAACGATTATTCCAAATGGCTGAATGGAGTAGCTGTAAATGCAACTTCGGAGCAGATTTTGCAACTCCAGTCGCTTGTGTTTGTAGAAAAAGTAGAAAGTTTTGTTAAAAATAGATCAGGGGCAAAATCGGCTCCTCAAAATAAATTCGAAACACTTATTACGAATAAAATGTCTTTCGATTACGGTTTAGCCGCCAATCAAATCAACCAAATCAATCTAAAGCCTTTTCATGATGCAGGATATACCGGAAAAGGAATCAGCATTGCCGTAATAGATGCGGGATTTCCTACGGTAGATACAGGTACTGCATACGAGAGACTTAGAAATGGCGGACAAATAAAGGGAGGTTTTAATTATATCCTCAAAAACAACGATATTTATAGTACTACGTTGAGTTCGCACGGCTCTCAATGTTTAGGTACAATAGGCGGATATGTAGAAGGAAGTTTTGTGGGCTCAGCTCCCGATGCAGATTTTTATCTGTACGTTACAGAAGACTGGAGAAGAGAAATTCCGGAAGAAGAGCTTTACCTGATTCAGGCAGCTGAAGAAGCAGATAGAAAAGGGGTAGATATTATTACAGTTTCGCTGGGCTATAATGAGTTCAACGATTCACGCTACAACTATACTTATGCGGATATGACGGGGCAAAAATCTTTTGCTGCAAGAGGATTGCAGATTGCTGCGGAAAAGGGTATTTTCACTTTGGCTGCTGCAGGAAACGAAGGCAATAAGCCATGGAAATATATTACAACACCGGCAGATAATGCTAAGGTATTTACAATAGGTGCAGTTACTTCCACAGGGAATAGCTCTGGTTTTTCATCATTCGGACCCAATGCTTTGGGAACTGTAAAACCCGATGCATCTGCAAGAGGTACAGGAACGTATTTTGGCTATAGCAACGGAACCTACTCGGGAAATGGAACATCTTACGCAACACCTTTGGCGGCAGGTGGCGTAGCGTGTTTGCTTCAGGCACTTCCTAAAACAACATCTCGGGAAGAAATTAAACAAAAACTAAGAGAAACAGCATCGCTCTATCCCAATCCCGATAACCAAAAAGGCTATGGAGTTCTTAATTTTGGAGCAATCTATAATGCATATCTTTCACTGATGGAATGGTCGAAATCAACATTTAAAATATATCCCAATCCTGTAAAAAATCAGTTATATATCCAAAGTAATGAGGAAATTACCGAAATAAAATTGTATGATGTTTCAGGAAGAAAAATAAAGACTTTGCAACCCCAAAACACCATCGATTTAGAAAGTTTACCTCGAGGAGTTTATTTATTAAAAGTAAAAACAAAGACACAACTGTATACCGAAAAACTCATTAAAGAATAAACTCATGAGAAAACCTGCATTATACAAAAGTTTTTTCCATGCTTTTCGTGGTTTGTTTTTGATGTTGAAATCTGAAAGAAATTTTCAGTTGGAATTACTGGCACTACTCACCAATATAGTTTTGATATTGATACTGCGACTTTCCACTACAGATACGGTTTTGATTCTTATGCTTTGTGCCATGGTGCTAATTACAGAAATTCTCAATACCTGTATAGAAAAAATTTGCGATTTTATACACCCCGATTTTGATGTACGGATAGGTAAAATCAAAGATATGGCGGCGGGAGCTGTTGTTTTATCGGCTATTTTATCGGTAATTGCAGGAGCTTTCATTTACAGTAAATATGTTCTTTAGTACGGTTAAAATTAATTTCGATTTTTTGAAAAAAGTTGTGAAATTGCAATATTTATGGTGGCACTATCTCATGAAGTAATTTTATAATCCAAGCTATAACTTTACAACTCATGACTTAGTGAAGTTTTAATGTGTTTGGGCAGTTCTTTTAGTTTTAAAATAATATCCCGATATTTGGACTTTATTAACTATAAAAAATGCTCAACCGACTCTTTACCAACCAACGTACGGGTAACAACGAAAATTTAGTGGTTTCAAGAACCGACTTCCAACGGGATTTTGACAGGATTATTTTTTCGGCATCTTTCAGAAGGCTACAGAACAAAACTCAGGTTTTCCCACTTCCCGGAAGTGTTTTTGTACACAACCGACTTACACACTCTTTGGAGGTGTCTTCAGTTGGGCGTTCTTTGGGAAGTTTGGCAGGAGAATTTATTGCCAATCAATTTGGAGGAGATTTGAATGAGAATGCCAAAAATTTTTACCTCCATAATCTGAATAATGTTGTTGCGGCAGCATGTTTGTGTCATGATGTAGGAAATCCTGCATTTGGGCATTCGGGAGAAGATGCTATTGCCAGCTATTTCGAAAAAAATGAGTCCGATTTAAAACACTTGTTTCAAGAGAAACAATGGGCAGATTTGGTAAATTTCGAGGGAAATGCCAATGCAATACGCGTACTTACCCATCAACAAAATGGAAAAGACGAAGGAGGTATCCAGCTTACTATGACTACTTTGGCAAGTATTGCCAAATATCCTTGTGAAGCTATTGCCAAGAAAAAGGGGCATCTTCATCGCAAAAAATTCGGTTTTTTTCAGAGTGAAAAATCTACTTTTTTGGAAATGGCACGCAGTACACAAATGCAAATGGAGAGTAGCGAACCGGTTATTTTTAAAAGACACCCTTTCGTTTGGCTAGTAGAAGCGGCAGATGATATTTGCTACAATATTATAGATATGGAAGATGCTCACCGTTTAGGAATTATTTCTACATCGGACTGTGAGAATCTCTTTTATGACGTTATAAAATCTGCAGGTGACAGCGATTTGAAAAGAATAGAGAACAAACTCTCCATTATTTCAAATAAAAACGAAAGAATTTCTTATTTGAGAGCAAAGGTAATTAATGCTTTGATTAACAAGTCGATAACCTTGTATCAACTTAATTTTAATAAAATAATCAACGGTACTTTAGAGACTTCTTTGTTGGATATTTTCAGAAACGAATGTACACCACTACAGGAAGTTGAAAGTTTTTCTATCGAAAAAATTTATAATCATAAAGCCGTTGTTGAAATTGAAAATGCAGGTTATAATGTGATGTATGAATTGCTAAACCACCTTATCCCACCAATAATTTTGGAAAAGCAAGCCCGCAGAAAATCAGATGAAAAAGCCTTGCAACTTATGCCTAAGCAATTCTATTACGAAAATGAAGAAGTTTATGATAGAGTATTGGGTGTTTTGGATTTTGTTTCGGGGATGACGGACAACTTTGCTACCGACCTTTACCGAAAAATAAAAGGGATTGACATAGGAATGACCATGTAGACTGATTCTTTGAAATGTAACAAAAAACAGGATTAGGATACTAATTTTGATATAGATTAAAGACTGTTAACAAGATTAGAACTGAAATTTGAATATTTATAAAACAATTTGATTATGCCATATTTAGGAATTATTATTTTTTTAGTACTCGTCACATTGTTGGCGTCATTTTTTATTGTGAAACAAGAAACCGCCGTTATTATAGAACGTTTGGGTAAATTTCACTCGGTGAGGCATGCGGGTTTACAACTCAAAATACCTTATGTAGACAGAATTGCCAAAAGGTTGAATCTCCGAATTCAGCAACTGGACGTGATGATTGATACCAAAACATTAGACAACGTGTTTGTAAAAATGAAAATTTCGGTACAGTTTCAAGTCATCAGAACCCAAGCGAGCGATGCTTATTACCGATTAGAAAATCCTCACGATCAGATTACTTCTTATGTTTTTGATGTGGTAAGAGCAGAGGTTCCTAAACTCAAATTAGATGATGTTTTCCTCAAAAAAGATGATATTGCTATTGCCGTAAAAGCAGAGCTACAAGAAGCTATGGAAAGCTATGGATACGATATTATTAAGGCATTGGTTACCGATATTGACCCCGACGAACAAGTGAAACATGCCATGAACCGTATCAATGCAGCCGAAAGAGAAAAAACAGCCGCAGAATACGAGTCTGAAGCACAAAGAATACGAATTGTAGCGGTAGCAAAAGCTGAGGCTGAATCCAAAAAACTACAAGGACAAGGGATTGCAGACCAAAGAAGAGAAATAGCCAAAGGTCTGGAAGAATCGGTAAAAATGCTGAATGGTGTCAATATCAATGCACAAGAAGCATCTGCACTTATTGTGGTTACCCAGCATTATGACACTCTTCATTCAGTAGGAGCCAACAACCGTTCGAACTTGGTGCTTTTGCCCAATACACCTACCGCAGCCAGTAGTATGCTGAATGATTTGGTTGTTGCAATGACTTCTGCAAACAAATTAGCAGATGCCGATAAAGGAAACTATCCGCCACCACCGTCGGAACACAAACATTAATAGTTAGAATCTCAACTTTATTTTAAGTTGAGATTTTTTTATGAGTTGTTACTATTTAACCCATCTTAAAAAATCCGTACCTTTGCAGAAATATTTCAGAAAATGAGTAGAGAAAGAAAAAGTTTTTCGGATAGAGGAAAATCAAATAAAACAGAAGGAAACAGAAGAGGAACGGACAATTCTCGTGGCTCAAAATCTAACAATAGAGGAGCTAAATCATTTGATTCTCGTGACAAGTACGAGAAAGGAGACAAAAAATTCCCTGCCAAAAAATTCTATAAAAAACCGGACGAAAACGAAGATAAAGCCAAATCTTTTATCCTAAAGAGAAAGTTGGCTAAAATTACCAAACAGGTAGAAAAAGATACCATTCGTCTTAACAAATACATTGCCAATTCAGGAATTTGTAGCCGAAGAGAAGCCGATGAACTTATTACACAAGGTTTGGTAGAAGTAAACGGAAAAGTGGTTACCGAAATGGGATATCAAGTAGAGAAAACCGATAAAGTGGTGTTCGACGGACAAGGAATAACTCCCGAAAAACCTGTATATGTATTGCTCAATAAGCCAAAAGGCTATATCTCTACAACCAAAGACGAAAAAGCTCGAAAAACCGTAATGGATTTGGTGGCAAATGCTTCGCCATATCGCCTATTTCCAGTAGGACGGCTCGACAGGCAAACAACAGGGCTTATATTGCTAACCAATGATGGACATTTAACCAAAAAACTCACCCATCCTTCTTTTGGCGTTCGCAAAATATACCACGTAACTTTGGATAGAAAACTCTCTACCGAAGATTTGCACACCATTGCCGAAGGAATTCGTTTAGAAGAAGGAGTTGCTGAGGTAGATAGCATTTCGTTCATTGAAGGAAAGCCTAAAAATGAAGTAGGAATAGAGATTCATATAGGCTGGAATAGAGTAGTTCGCCGTATTTTTCAAAGAATGGGCTATGAAGTTGAAGCCTTGGATAGGGTAGTTTTTGCAGGACTCACCAAGAAAAATATCAAAAGAGGACATTGGAGAATCTTAACAGAACTGGAAGTAAATAACCTCAAAATGCTGTAGTAATTTTCATCTATTTTTTTGTTATCTGTAACACTATCAAAAAAACCGTATAAAATGAAAATAAAGTTTATATTAACAATAATTTTAACAGTAAATTTTTGTCATTTGTCAGCACAAATTGAAGAAATAAATAAAATTGACAATATTTTTAACAATAAAGCAGACGAAATAAAAAGAGAAAATAAAAGACCTAAAAAATATCTCCCAATTTTATCAGAACTTAACAAGGAAAGAATTTCAGAGTATAATAAAATTCTTGAAAAATATTATCAGAAAGACAGCTTGATTGTCGGAAGCAAGTTAAGTTTTGAAGAACTTAAAAGAAATTATGAAACTATTGAAAAAATAAAAAGAGCAGAGAAAGGTGAAAAAGTAGAAGGACTAACAAAAGTTAATGCAGAAATACCTAAAACTATTGAGAAGCAAATTGAGTATAAAAATGGTGGAATTGGTGGTTTTAGAAATGATTTTGCAAAATTATTCAATTATGAAAACTTACCATACTTTTATAATATGCAAGATGTTCCATTAAGAACAATCTTAACTTTTGTTATTGATACAGATGGAAATATACGAAAAGTTGAAGCGAAAGGAGATAATTTGGAATTGAATACTTTGGCAAAAATTGCACTTTACAAAACAAGTGGAAATTGGATTCCTGCTGAAAGTGATGGAAAAAAAATAAACTATGTTTTTGCTTTTCCTGTTAAATTGAACTAAAAAAAGTGCTACAGATAACATGGGCTTTGCAAGATGCGGGGTTGAAGGAAATCTCAGAAATATTTGTAGAAAATACCCGCAAAAACTTTTCCATTTTTTAGTTTTTTCGTAATTTTAAAAAATGGAAAAAGTTTTTGCTAGCGTTTGGTTCTCCTCTCCACTCTCGGTTGCAGTAGTCCGCCCTTCGCAAATACTTTTTCCGTTAGCAGAAATATCATAAAAATTTTGCGTAAAAATAAAAGTTGTTCATTTGGGCAACTTTTTGTATTTTTGTAAACGATATGGAAGAAAAGAAAATTAGAAATATTTTTGCTTATAAAAATTACTTCCTTGACTTCTTCCAAAAGCAGAAGCCAAAGGTAAAAGAGAAAATATTATGGACTTTTATGGTTATTGAAACTGTTGATAAAATTCCAGTTGAATACTTCAAACATATAGAAGGAACAAACGGACTTTATGAAATAAGAGTTCAGTTTGGAAGTGATATTTTTAGAATTTTTTGCTTTTTTGACGAGGGAAAACTTGTTGTTCTAACAAACGGATTTCAAAAGAAAACGCAGAAAACACCAAAAAAGGAGATTGAAATGGCATTAAAAATTAAAGAAGAATACGAAAATGAAAAATAAAAATTTAACTTCTCTAACAGAAATTCTTGACAAAGAATATGGAAAAAAGGGAACAAAAAAAAGAGATGAATTTGAAAAAGGATACGAAGAATTCAAACTCGGAGTTTTAATTCAGCAAGCAAGACTTGAAAAAGGTCTTACTCAGGAACAACTTGCTGAAAAGTGTGGAACTAATAAAGGTTATATTTCAAAAGTAGAAAATAACATTAAAGATGTTAGACTTTCAACACTGCAAAAAATTGTAGAAATTGGACTTGGAGGAAAACTAAATCTTGGAATTAACCTGTAAAAAGATACTTCTGCTAACATTGTATTTGCAAAAGGCGGGGTTAAAGGAATAGTAGAACTATTACTTGTATTTAGTCGCACCTGCTTTTTCGTTCCACAATTTTTTTTGTAGTTTAGTTTCACGAAAAAGCATTGGCTATGCTGAACCTTCGGTTTCGCAAAGCCCTCTTTCCGTTGTTTGCAGTAATGCCAAAGAACTGCCATAAAGTTTGTATGTGATAAGATTTGTACATATTTTGTACGAAATAAAATACAAAATATATGTTAATCGCAAGTATTTCTGATTTTATTATGATTAATTGTTACTACAGCCAACATGTTTTGCAAGAAGCGGAATTGGAAGAATTCTTAGAAAGATTTCAGAAGATACCTGTAAAGTTTAGTATTTAGTTTTTTCCTTAGACATAACTCTAAAAAGGGCTGTTTTCATAATAGAAAACAGCCCTTTCTTACAGAGAGTTATGTATTTATTGTAATAAAATAGAGTCGAGCTGTTTCACACTAAACCATCATTCCTAAAATTACAAATAGTAAAAATCCTGCGAAAAATATTACCGTTTGCCATATCGATTCCTTTTCTTCATGAGCTTCTTGTAGTAATTCTTCGGTAACTAAGAAAATTAGGGCAGATAAACCAAAAGATAAAATCAAAGTCATGTATTGAGGAGGCAGATGATTTAAAAATTTAGCACCCAATACTGCACTGATAAAGAAGATCACGCCAATTCCGGCAATAAATCCCGTGGTTTTAAATTTAGATAAACCTTTGTCTCGTAGCTCAATTGCTGTAGCCATACCAAGTGAGAGCAGTTCTAATGCCAAAGCAAATGCCAGCAACATTCCTTCTTTGCTACCTGCCGAAAAGCTGATTCCTAATAATAACCCATCAATAAATACATCTACCGAAATAGCAACCAATAAGCCAATAGGTAACAGATTGTCGTTCTCCATTTCGGCGGATTCTACTTCTTTAGGTTTGGTAAATCGTTCGATCATCAACATGGTAAATAACCCTAAACTAAAACCTATAATAACATAAACAGGTTCGTGTTCTTTCACAACATCCGGTAAAATTTCTACGGCAACTACCGAAAACACAACACCTGCCGCAAAATGTAATATGATACTTCTAAAGGCACCGGACGGCTTTTTGTACATTGCCCCGATGCCACCTGAAACCATGGTAATTACAGGAATTAATGAGAAAAATATAATCTCTTTTCAATAGCGTCCTAAATAAAAAAATAAGAAGGAATTAAAGTAACTCAAAGTATCTTTGAGGTTGTACAACAAAAAAACCTTCTTATGGATTCAAAATTAACATTATTTTCCCAAATCATTTCA
>JAGOJI010000160.1 GCA_017995195.1 Cloacibacterium sp. | reverse complement strand
ACTTTACTCTTTTTCCCTCTAAAAAATCATTGATTCTTGCTACTTCCTCATCGGTTAATTTTTCTACCTCTTTTAAGATTTCTACCACTTCCGAAATCGTAAATAAGGTATGCACTCTATAGCCTTTGCTTTCCAGTAGCTCTTTTCCACCTTGTTGGCGATCCAAAACCACTACGATATCCGAAACCTTAATCCCCTCATTTTCAATTTCAGGAATGGTTTCCAGAAGAGATTTTCCGGAAGTAATAACGTCTTCTACCAAAAGACAATTCTGCCCTTTGGAGTAGATACCTTCTATTAATTTTTTAGTACCATATTCTTTTGCTTCTTTTCTTTTGATAATCAGTGGGATATAGCTTTCCAAAGACATGGCGGTAGCCATGGGAAGAGCTGCATAAGGAACGCCACATATTAAATCGAAATTATCCAATGGTAACATTTCCAGCATATAATTTGCCAAATGTTTCAGGATTTTGGGATCAGAGGCTAAAGGTCTTAAATCTACATAAAACGGACTTTCGATACCGCTTTTCAAAGTAAATCTTCCAAATTTAATAATACCCAGCTGATACGCTTCTAAAAAAAACTCCTTTTTGGTTTCCATTGAGAATAATTTGTTACAAAGTTAAGGTTTTAAGCAGAACTAAACTACAATGTTTTTTAATTAAATTTAATACAATTCATACATAATTCACAATCACTTCTTACATTTGTATAATTATTTTTTTTATAAAATTTCCAAACATATATCATGAAAAGACGTGATTTTCTCAGAAACAGCTCTTTAGCTACCTTGGGTGGTTTAGTTTTGACGCCATTTGGAGTTAAAGCCAACAGTATAGAAGAAGAATTTAAAGGAAAGAAAGCCAAAAACATCATATTCATGGTAAGCGATGGTATGAGTGTGGGAACTATGATGATGGCAGATATTTATCTCAAAAGAAAAAATGCCAAAAGCTCTCATTGGATTGGACTTTACGAAAACAACCTTGTTCAGAGAGCTGTAATGGATATGGCATCGGCGAGCTCTATCGTAACCGATTCTGCGGCAGCAAGTTCTTCTTGGGGTGGTGGCGTACGTGTGAACAACGGAAGCCTGAATGTGAGCCCTAATGGAAAGGAAAATATGCCCATTCTTCAAAAATTCAAAAAAATAGGTAAAAAAGTAGGTTGTGTAACTACTGTTCCGATTACTCACGCTACTCCGGCAGGCTTTTGTGTAAGCAGTAAAAGTAGAAATGCCATGGATGACATTGCAGAACTTTACGCAGATTTGAATTTTGATGTTATGATGGGCGGTGGAAATCAGTACTTTGCCTCAGATAAACGAAAAGACAAGAAGGATATGTATTCGGTATTCCAACAAAAAGGATATACCGTTGCCAGAACAAAATCCGAAATGGATAATGCTCCTAAGAATAAACCTCTTTTAGCTACTTTCGATGAAGAAGCGGTGCCTTATACTGTAGATCATCTGCGAGACGAGAATGCCGTAAAGAATATTCCTACTTTAGCCGATATGACTGCTAAAGCCATCAACCAGATGAAGGACCATCCTAAAGGTTTTGTAATGCAAGTAGAAGCAGGAAAAGTAGATTGGGCAGCTCATGGTAACGATGTTGCTGCATTGCTGTTTGATCAAATCGCTTTTGATGAAACGATAAAGGTAGTAATGGACTTTGCCCAAAAAGATAAAAATACGCTTGTGGTAATTACCAGCGACCATGGAAATGCCAATCCGGGACTTATTTACGGAAAATATTGTAATGATAATTTTGATAGACTCCAAAAATTTACTCAGTCCAACGAATGGATTCTACAAGGTATTCATTCAACAGATAGCACTCAGTTCGTAAAAGAACGGATTCAGCAAGCGTGTGGTGGTATTTCAGTAACCGATGATCAGGCAAAAGAAATTTTGTCCTATTATTCCAATGTCAAAAAAGAAGACGGTCTTTATAACCCTAGACATCTCCCTTTCAAAACCTTGGCTGATATTCAGAAAAGTCACACTTCTGTTGGCTGGATTAGTATGGATCATTCCTCCGACTATACCGAATTGGCGATGTATGGACCGGGAAGCGAAAACCTAAAACCCTTTATGAGAAATGTTGATATTCATACATTTTTACTAAATGCTGCTCACATAGAAAATAAATTTTAGGAGTAATGTAGTTTGAGCTATGAGCTTATATTATTAAGAGAATCTATTTTTTTAGATAGATAAGGAAGCGTTATATTTCTTTTGTTGTGTATTTTTGTGTAAATTCAGCAAGAAATAATGGAAATCAACCCCAATAAATACTATATTCTCTACGATGGCGATTGCTCCTTTTGCAATCGGTGGGTGCAATGGATACTTCGGAGAGATAAGAAAGACCGCTTTCTTTTTGCATCGTTACAGTCCAAGTTTGGTCAAAATTTTTTAATAGATAGAAATTTGGAACGAAAACATTTCAATACACTTTATCTCTATAAGCCCAATCAGTTTTATTATACCCAATCAGATGCTGTACTTCGTATTGCCGGACTTTTGGGAGGTAAATATACCTTAGTCGCTCAGTTGCGTATATTTCCGAGGTTTCTACGAGACGCTTTGTACCATCAAATAGCAAAAAATAGAGAAAAATTAGTATCTCAACATTGCAATATCCTTTCCGAAAAAGATAAGGAAAAGTTTATTGAATAATTTGAGGAAAAACGCATTAAAATTATACGATTAAAAAAAACGTATTTTTAATGAATATCTATTTCTTAATCAATAGCGTCCTAAATAAAAAAATAAGAAGGAATTAAAGTAACTCAAAGTATCTTTGAGGTTGTACAACAAAAAAACCTTCTTATGGATTCAAAATTAACATTATTTTCCCAAATCATTTCA
>JAGOJI010000159.1 GCA_017995195.1 Cloacibacterium sp. | reverse complement strand
CAATAAACCAAATACTCATTTTATGAAGTGGAGAATTCTATTATTTCCTGTTCTATTATCGAACATTTTATACGCTCAAACAAATGATGAGATTCAAAAACTTCAAGATTTTACTAAAATCTATTCCGTAGTTCGCCATTTTCACCCAAGTGATGAATCTGCCCAATTGAGTTGGGATGCATTTACAGTGTACGCAGTAAATGAAATATTAAAAACAAAAACTGAAAACGGTTTTGAATCAAAAATAAAAGAACTATTTATTCCAATTGCACCCTCTATTACTTTTGGTACAACAAAATATAAATGGGAAATCAATGGAGAGAAACCGATTTATTGGATTAATTCTGGTCTTGCGAGCGGAAGCATAAGTAAAAGCGGAACCTTTATGAGAAAAAGGTCAAACGAAGATAGCATTAAAATTAAATTAACTAATGTCCCTCAACCTAAAGATAGTTATACACTGCGGCTATCAAACAATTTTATTGTAAACATTCCGCTCATTGTGTATGAAAAAAATGGCCAAACACAACCCGTTGGAGAAATTCAAAAGTATGCGGATTTAAAGGCAACCGCTTTTGACAATAGAGTTGCTATTTCAAACGTCATCATTATGTGGTCGGGTCTAAGGCATTTCTACACTTACCAAGACGAAATAAATATTGATTGGGACAATATTTTGAAGAAGGGTTTAGAAGAAAGTTTTAAAAATAAAACTCAGGAAGACAACTTTTTAACTTTACGAAGATTTTCACACCATTTTAGAGATGGCCATATGTATATTTCTTATCCCGAATTCACTAAGAAAAATTCTTTTTTGCCACCAATAAAATTGAAATACCTACAAAAAACAAATCAAGTTGTGATAAGTGATTTACTCTTTCCTCATACTGATTTGAAAAAGGGGGACGTTATTTTGTACATCAACAATGTTAATCCAATTGAATTAATTAATACTAGTAAGCTTACTTTTTCAGGTTCAGAACAATATACAACCCATCTTGCATTAAAAGAACTCTTAAAAGGAAAAGAAAACTCAACCATAGTGTTAACATTAGATAATGGAAAAAAAGTTGAGTTAAAACGAAGTTTTATTGCCTATCAAAACCCAGAGTTCTTTAGTAAAGATAATAATATAGAGATTGAAGATATGAAAAATGATGTTTTATACTTAAATCTTCAAAATCTTACAGCAAAAATAGCTACTGAAAATCTTGCAAAAATTCAATCTTCAAAAAAAATCATTATCGATTTAAGAGGTTACCCGAAAAGAGGTGAAAAAACTTGGCAATTATTAGCAAACAATTTTTTTAATGATAGGAATAATGTGAAATTTATTTCTTCTCCAAAAATTCAAAATCCATTTTATGAGGATGTAGTTTATACAGATTTTCATGGATGGGATATCAAAAAAAATAAAGATTTAACTGCAAAAATTGTTTTGTTAGTCTATGAAGGAAGCGGAAGTTTTCAGGAATCAATACCGACTTACTTAAAAGGTAATGGATATGCAACTATTATAGGAAGAACAACGGGAGGGATGAATGGAGATAGAAATGATATTCATTTATTGAGTGGAATGACATATTCATATACAGGTCTCAAAGTCCGAAATCCTGATCATTCGCTTTTTCATACCAAAGGCATTGTACCGGATATTTTTGTAGAGGATAATATTGAAGATATAAAAAATGGAAAAGATACTTTCATTGAAAAGGCAATTGAATACCTTAGTGCAGAATAACACTTATGCTAACATGCATCGGAAAAATCCGGGATTACATGTTGAATCGAAAAATTAGAAATAGGGGGTGACGATGGGTCTGAATTTGCAGATTATTTCAACCTTAGCCCGCACTTCAATAGTGCTTTTATCTTACATAAGATGATAAAAAACGCCAGAAAATTAAATATTCCGGCGCTTTTCATCATCAATTGCTTTTATTTCTTTTTGTAAACGTACAAGTCTTTGAAAGAGTTGTTAATTTCTTTTCCGTCCAAATCAAGCTGTGTCAATTTGTTTTCTCCCACTTTGTATTTGTATTTTACATCCTTTCCATTGAGTGTAATTATGTTGCCTTCTTTATTCCAGGCGAAAGTCCCTTGATCAGGATATTTTGCGTTTTTCTCTAGATACTCTTCAGTTATTTTGAATGTATTATCCTTGTTGAGTGTAAGCGTTGTTTTAATTCCCGGACAGTCGGCGCACGGAAGTGTAGTTTCATAAGTTCCCGCCCAGTCCAAAGCATTTTGGGAAGTGTCGCCAGCTGTTGTCGCGTTATTGGCTGAATCTACAGCAGGAGCTGAAGCAACAGAATCTGCCACCACTACCTTCTCTGTGGTTACTTCGGTATTTTTTTTCTGGCAGGAAAATAATGCCAATGCGGTTGCGGCTATGATTAATTTAGTGTTCATAAAGAATAGATTTTAAGTGTTGTTTTTAATCAAAAATATGATTTTTAAAAGAGGTGTAAGCAAAAATCAATTGGAGTTTGCTCGTGTTTTAATAGGCGGCTGTAAATCTTTTATGTACAAATCGATTGTTTTCCAGTTCGTCGACCAATGCAACCGCTACATCTTCAACTGAAATAACACTTCTTCCATCTTCATTGGCTACGGGATTTTCTAAATCTGTTCTATAGCTTCCTTTTCGCTCTCCGGATGTTCCCTGATGCATTTCGGGAGCTGGTGAAAAATAAGTCCAATCCAAAACTGTGTTCTTCTTGATGATATTTAAGTAATCTCTGGCTGCTTCGGCACCGGGCTTTATTGCGGCTGGAAAATCTGGTGAATCTACCAGCTGGGTACCATCGGGGGCGTGCAAACTGCCGGCACCTCCTACAACAATAAGCCGTTTAACACCCGATTCTTCTACGGCTTTCTCTATGTTTTCGGAACCCTGAAGGAAATCATTGTAGATG
>JAGOJI010000158.1 GCA_017995195.1 Cloacibacterium sp. | reverse complement strand
TTGGTTTTTCTCATATTAAAACGGCTACTGATTTACACGATTATGTTGTTTCTAATCAAGCCACAGGAAGTAAAACTTTTGTTTTTATTGATGAAATTCAGGATGTAGAAAATTTTGAAGCGGCACTTCGTTCGTTGTTACTTTATGAAAACCTTGATATTTATTGTACAGGTAGTAATGCGAATTTGTTGTCGGGTGATATAGCGGGGCATTTAAGTGGGCGTTATATTGAAATTACCGTTTATAGTTTGTCGTATGTCGAGTTTTTACAATTTCATACTTTAACGGATAGTGAGGTTAGTTTGAATCTTTTCTTAAAGTATGGTGGTTTGCCTTATATCAAACATTTGCCTTTAGAGGATGCCATTGTTTTTGAATATTTAAAAAATATTTACAATACCATTGTTTATCGCGATATTATTAATCGTTTTTCTATTCGTAATACGCTTTTTTTAGAGCAATTGGTTCAGTTTTTAGCGGCTCAGACAGGCAGTTTGTTTTCTGCAAAAAAGATTAGTGATTTTTTGAAGTCGCAGCGTATAAATATGGCGCCCAACCAAGTTCAAACCTATGTACAGTATTTGGTTAGTGCTTTTTTATTACATAAAGTGTCACGTTATGATCTTGTTGGGAAACGCTTGTTTGAAATTGGAGATAAATTCTATTTTGAAAATTTAGGTATTCGTAATGCTATTTGGGGCTACCGCATTGAGGATCGTGGTAAAATTATAGAGAATGTGGTGTATAATCACTTGGTATTTCGTGGATATATTGTAAAAGTGGGGGTTTTAGGGGATAAAGAAATTGATTTTATAGCAGAGAAAAACAACGAAAAGATATATGTTCAAGTCGCTTTGACTCTAGAGGAAGAAAAAACTATGGAGCGCGAATTTGGTAATTTGCTTGCCATTGATGATAATTACCCTAAAATGGTAGTCACTTTGAATGCTTTTGATTGGGCGAGTTATCAAGGGGTTAAAGTGGTGGATTTGCGTAGTTTTTTGATGAGGAATTGGTGATTTGGAACTAGGAGATGGGAGAGAGGGAGACTAGGGGATTGGGAGACTAGGGGATTGGGAGATTAGGTGATTGGGAGAAAGGGTGATTGGGAGAAAGGGTGATGGAGAGAAAGGGAGATGGGGAGAATTGGAGATTGAGAGCTGAGGTAAAAGAATGAAAAGGGATTTTTCTAATAAAATGATAGAAACAAAAGTTGTAAGAAGGAGTTCCCTCCTTGAGGAGGGTTAGGGAGGTGTTTAGACGGATTGCTATTTTGTTTCAAGTTTCAAGTTTGCAATTGATTTTTGTGCTTGAACTTGAATTTTGCCCTTACCTTTAAAATTTAAAATAGACTTTACTCAATAAAATTTGTCCTTCCACTAAAAAAGTTTAAATTTGAGCACTAAGTCTTATGGGTTAAGACTTACCAATTAATTTGAATTAATGAGTCATAAAAATACTACAGCTGAACATTGGGACTCTGTGATTGAGTCTAGACATTCTCTTTTCGATATTAATCTAAAAGAGCTTTGGCATTATCGAGATTTGTTGGTTTTGTTTGTGCGTAGAGATTTTGTAACGGTTTACAAACAGACGATTTTAGGTCCCTTATGGTTTTTTATACAGCCTTTACTAACGACCATAACTTTCACAATCATTTTCGGAAATGTAGCGCAATTATCAACTGATGGAGCTCCAAAAATTATTTTTTACATGGCTGGAATCACACTATGGAACTACTTTTCTACTTGTTTAACTACTGTTTCTGGTGTTTTTAATGCAAATGCAGGTATTTTTGGGAAAGTTTATTTTCCAAGATTAATCATGCCATTAACGATTGTGATTTCCAATTTGATGAAGTTTGGGGTGCAGTTTTTATTATTTATTTGTTTTGTGATTTATTTTACATTACAAAATCAAATACAACCCAATAATTGGATTATGTTGACTCCTTTGATTATCGTATTAATGGCTTTGATTTCCATGGGAATAGGTTTAATTTTATCATCCATGACTACAAAATATAAAGATTTGAATCAGTTAATTGGTTTTGGAGTGCAGTTGTTTATGTATGCCACTCCGGTTATCTATCCAAGTTCATCAGTTCCTGAAGATTATCAATGGGTAGTAGAACTTAATCCATTGGTAGGCTTATTTGATTATATGCGTTATGCCTATTTAGGCGTAGGAGAGTTTGCAATTTCAGATTTAGTTTATCCTTCAATATTTTCAATTGTCATTTTAGCAATTGGAGTTTTGGTGTTTAATAAGACACAGAAGACTTTTATGGATACGGTTTAGGGGACGAGGAGACGAAGAGATTGATATTGGAACGCGGATGATACTGATTTAGCTGATGGACACGGATTTTCTAATTAAAATTAGTTAAAGTAAAAAAGTTATTAGAAGGAATTGTCCACTTGAGGTCCCGATAGCTATCGGGATTAGGGGTGTAGTGGGGTTATTTGAATTTTGAAAGATGATTAACGTATGTTGAATTTTGAATAGGTAATGAGTAAAGTAGTAATAAAAGCAGAACATATTTCCAAGCAATATCGTCTCGGGCTCGTGGGAACGGGAACCGTGAAAGACGATATGAAGCGCTGGTGGTACAACTTGCGTGGTAAAGAAGATCCTTTTTTGAAAATTGGTGAAGCCAATGATAGAAGTAGCAAAGGTGAAAGCGATTACGTTTGGAGTTTACGCGACATCAATTTTGAAATCAACCAAGGCGATTCTGTGGGGATTATTGGTCGTAATGGGGCTGGGAAATCTACTTTGTTGAAGATCTTAAGTCAGGTGACCCCACCTACAACGGGTAAAATTTATACTAAAGGCAGAATTGCTTCTTTGTTAGAAGTAGGAACCGGTTTTCATCCTGAAATGACCGGAAGAGAAAATATTTATTTGAAGGGTGCTATT
>JAGOJI010000017.1 GCA_017995195.1 Cloacibacterium sp. | reverse complement strand
ACCGCCTGAAACCCCCAAAAACTATTATCAAGGGGTTCTTTTTTGAAATTAAATGTAAAGCTAAATGTAAAATAGGTATTTAGGCTGTTTCTATTTTTAATAATTTTTATTTAGGACAGTATTGATTCAAAATCAATAAATTTTGTAAAATATTTATAAAGATTAAGCAATTGCATATCACCTAAAAACAATAAATTAATCAACAGATGAAAAATTATATTCAAGTAGCCATTGCTTCACTGGGTTTTGTAATTGCGGCAGCACTTTTGGGACAAGCCATCAAAAATAGAAACAAATCTCAGAATACTATTTCTGTAACCGGTTTGGGAGCCAAAAAATTTACCTCAGATTTAATTACATGGTCGGCAAGTTTTTCTAAAGCCAATACAGACCTGAAGTCAGCTTACGATGAACTTGCCATAGATAGAAAAATAATTTCCGATTATTTGAAATCTAAAGGTGTTAAAGATTCCGAAATGGTATTTTCAGCGGTTGATATTCAGAAAAAGTTCCGAAGTTATAATGATGCCAATGGAAACTATGTTCAAGGTGAATTTTCCGGGTATAACCTTACTCAGTCGGTTTCTATAGAGAGTAAAGAGGTTGCTAAAATTGAAAATCTCTCCCGTATTATTACCGAAATCATCAATAGAGGAGTGGAGCTTACCTCCTCGCAACCCCAATATTTTTATACCAAACTGGCAGAAGTAAAACAGCAAATGATTGCCGATGCCACCAAAGATGCCAAACAACGAGCCGAAAAAATTGCAGCCAATGCCGGAAGCAATATTGGAGATCTCAAAAAAGCAAGTATGGGCGTTATTCAGATTACTGCTCCCAATTCGGCAGAAGATTATTCGTGGGGAGGCACATACAATACGTCATCTAAAGAAAAAGAAGCCAGCATTACCATTAAACTGGAATATGAAGTAGATTAGAGCTAAAGTCGTTAGTTGTATGAGAGTTCTATTTTTTAATTGATAGATTTGAGGCTATTGTAAATGTTAGTAGAAATATCATCAAAAAAAACGTCCAAAAATTTAAGAAATTAGAAATATAATATATGTCAGTAAAAAATATCCAAAATTCTGAAAGTTATAAATGGGGAAAAAATTGTGATGGCTGGAAATTAATTCATACTGATTCTTTAAGTGTAATACAAGAAAAAATGCCACCTAAAACTGAAGAGGAGTTACATTTTCATGAAAAGTCTCAACAATTTTTCTATATTTTGAAAGGAATTGCAGAATTTCAAATTGAAAATGAAACCTTTATTGTTCACGAGAATAATGGAATTCATATTCCTAAAATGAAAAAACATAAAGTAATTAATAAGACGGAAAGTGATTTGGAGTTTTTAGTCATTTCGGAACCAAAATCTCACGGAGATAGAATTAATTTATAAAAAAAAATGAAAATTAATGACCTCGAAACACAGTAGATAACATCTTCTGCATCAATCAAGTTGGATAACAGTTATCCAATATCCTTACAACAATTCACATTTTTAGCGACTGGCTGCTTTACATCTTTATCTTTATAAGTGTGTTTTGTACACATGGCTATAGATTTCGTCTACATATTTTTTTGAATTTGTAGTAGCGAAGTTAGCCAGTAATAATAGGGGCAGAGCATTTTTTTCTCTACTGTAGCTCGGCTGAATGTATTGATAGTCAATAATATCAAAACCATTTCTCCGGTAAAATAAAACGCGACGTTTCGCCACTTCGTGAAGATGTTCGGGTTCTGTTTCCAAAACAATTCTTGGGTAAAATTCCGATATTTCTTTTAGAATTTGAGTGCCAAAATTTTGCCCGCGAAACTCATTAAAAACTTCAAAATGTTCAACAAAAGCAAAATTGTTTAGCTTCCAGAGAATGAGGTATCCTATATTTTGCTCCTCTTGCACAATGGATAGAAAATCTACTTTTTTATGATTGAAAAGCTCTTGAAACTGCTTAAAATCTCGTCTTTCGTCTTCGGGAAAAGACTGGCAGTAAGAAATATAGATTTCTTGGGAAAGAGGTGCTTCGAAGCTATTGATAGATAGAAATTTCATTACAAATCGAATACGCTGGGTCTTTTGATAATCAAGCAATCCTTTAGCCAAAGTAAAAAAGCCAACAAAAGATAGAACAGAAAAAATACACCGGCAGTTGCAAAAGTAGAGTAGATAAAGAATACACGGAGTTTAGCAACAGGAATTCCCAGTCGGCTACCCATTCGGGAGAGTACACCAAACCATTCGCGTTCAAATCGATGTCTTAAATTATGAATCATTTTCTTAGTAATTGGAATCCAATGCCGCAATTTAAACAATTTTTTGTTTTACAAAAATTTTTGTGCAGATAGAGGTAAGCCTGAGTGTCCAAGGAAGAATTGAAACAGATTCCTAAGTGTTTCCAAGAGCTGATAATCCTATTTTTTTCGGGTTTCAGTTGTTTGTAAAAATCCAAAATCCTATCGGTATTTTCGGGTTTTGTATTTTTGAAATAGGTGTAAATAACAGGAAATAAGGCATTTATCAAAATAATATCGATAAAATCTTCCGAAAGTTCTCTTTTTTGAATACGAGATGTTTCTTTGCCAAAAACGAAATGTTTTTCCCAGTAATCTGATGTTTTTATACCTCTGAAAAGATTCTTTAGGTCATCAATACATTGAGCCTGAATAATTTTTGAAAACAAATTCTGCTGCATATGGTATAGCATAGCTAACTGCGAAAGCCTTATGGTAGGGAAGGAAGCGGGCATTAGGCGGAGAAATTTGGCAGGGAAACAGGTGTCGGATAATTTGAATTTTGATTGTAAAAACTGAAATTCTTTAAGCCAAGGTAGCGAATCTTCGGTATTTTCCTCAAGTAGATGAGCTTTTCCTAAAAACAAACTTTCTAATTGGAACTGGTTTTGAGAAATCTTATTGATGATTTTAAAATCAATACTTTGGGCTATTTGAAAAAATAGGTCAGCATTTACTTTCAACCCAAATACATAGGATATTTTTTGAAACAGAACGGCTTCGTAGTCATTTTTGCTATCCAGTAGAAGTTGTTCGATTTCCAAAGATTTTTCGTCTAATTTTTTTAGAACCATCTCCTCGGAAAACAAAAAAGGAATGTTTTGGGGACTGAAAATATTTTCACAAGGGACAAATTTGCTGTTGTCCTGCAGGTTTGTGTATTTTTCTAAAGTCTCTTTATTGATGTAGTTTTTGAGTTCGAGCGTAGGAACTCCTGCTTTTTCCAGCTCCGAAATATTTTTGTTGTTTTCGAATACCACATGGAGTATTACCGATTGGTATTCTTTCTGGTTTTGATGATGATGTACATACCAATCGGAAGATTGAACATGGAGCTCTATGTTTCCACACAAGGTAAGCCCTTTGTATTTTATTTTAGCCAACTCAAAATCCGGTCCCGAATTAGAGTTAAGTTTTCCAAACTCAAGAATTTCTAAAGGATTTCCTTGTATGTCTACAAAATTGAAATCTCGAAATAACTTATGATTCCATATATACTGTAGAAGTTTTTCGTTCATGATGTAAAAATTGTAAACAAGTAAAAATAAGTTTTTTTGTTTATTGAATAAGAAAAAATACGCAGGTTAAAAGTTGTGAAGTTGTACTATTGGCATTATCCCGCGACGTAGTTAGTCAATTTTACAATCAAATCTTAAATGTTTTATACCAAATTAAGGTTATATTAGCCAAAAGGCTACTTCAAAAAATGAAGTAGCCTTTTGAGAGTATGGTTAAATAAAAAAATTACTTAATCTTCCAATGCTGCTTGAGCTGCTGCCAATCTGGAAATGGGCACACGGAACGGTGAACAACTAACATAGTCCATTCCGATTCTATGACAGAATTTTACACTTTCTGCATCGCCGCCATGTTCGCCGCAGATTCCTACTTTCAGTTTATTTTTAGTACTTCTGCCTCTTTCTACTCCAATTTTTATCAATTCTCCCACACCACTTTGGTCGATACTTACGAACGGATCTTCCGGCAAAATTTTAGATTCTAAATATTTCGGTAAGAAACTTCCAATATCATCTCTACTGAAACCAAAAGACATTTGGGTTAAATCATTCGTTCCAAAACTAAAGAAATCAGCTACTTCTGCCATTTCATTGGCTTTTAGTGCGGCTCTCGGGATTTCTATCATCGTACCAAACAGATAAGGAATAGATTTTACCTTTAGTTTTTTACAAACTTCGTCGTAAATGCTTTCCAATATTTCTTTTTGATGTTTTAGTTCCTCCTTATCGCAAGTTACAGGAATCATAATTTCCGGCAATGCTTTTTTACCTTCGGCGATGAGTTCTCCTGTGGCTTCCAAAATAGCTCGAATTTGCATTTCAGTCACTTCCGGATAGCTGATTCCCAAACGAACGCCTCTGTGCCCCAACATTGGGTTATTTTCGTGTAGTCCGGCAATTCTTCTTTCCAATACCTCCATGCTGATATTCAACTCCTTACTTAATTCTCTGAGTTTTTGCTCATCATGCGGAACAAATTCGTGCAATGGCGGGTCGAGCAAGCGAATGGTAACCGGTTTTCCTTTCATGACTTCCAGAGTCGCCTTTACATCTCTTTTTACAAATTTTGATAATTCTTTGAGTGCTTTTTTGCGATCTTCCACCGTATCACTCATAATCATTTTACGAAGTTGGAACAATGGTTTTTCGCTCCCCACACCATAGAACATATGTTCTGTACGGAAAAGTCCAATTCCCTCTGCCCCGAATCTCATGGCTTGTTCGGCATCTTTTGGCGTATCTGCATTGGTACGAACGTTCAGAACTTTGGTTTTATCTACCAATTTCATCAACGCATTATAGGACTCATTTTTATTTAAATCTACATCAATCAAACCTAATTTACCTTCATAGACCGTACCTTTTGTTCCGTTGAGGCTTATGAAATCGCCTTCTTTTACTTTTTTCCCGTCTTTACCGATGAAATATTTTTCCTTTCCGTAGATTTCAATTTCGCTACAGCCTACGATACAGCATTTTCCCCAACCTCTTGCTACGAGAGCTGCGTGAGAAGTCATTCCGCCTTTTGTGGTTAAAATAGCTTCTGCTTTGTGCATTCCGTCTACATCTTCGGGTGAAGTTTCCTCACGAACCAAAATTACTTTTCTTCCTTTTTTTGCCCAAGCCACCGCATCTTCCGAAGAAAATACAACCTTGCCTACGGCTCCGCCCGGACCGGCAGGCAACCCTTTTGCAATAGGTTTTTGTTTGGCCTCTTCCGCAGGGTTTATCATGGGTAAAAGGAGTTCTACCAACTGATTTGGGTTGACTCTTTGGATAGCGGTTTTGGTATCAATTAATTTTTCTTGGTGCATATCTGTCGCCATTTTCACGGCTGCTATTCCATTTCTTTTGCCTACACGGCATTGGAGCATAAATAATTTACCTTTTTCCACGGTAAATTCTATGTCCTGCATGTCTTTATAATGCTTTTCCAACCTTTTTTGAATGTCATACAATTCTTTGTAAGTCTTAGGCATATATTCTTCTAAGGTTTCCAAATCTTTACTTTGGTCGTTTTTAGAATAGTCGTTAATCGGTGCAGGCGTTCTGATTCCTGCTACCACATCTTCGCCTTGGGCATTTACCAAATATTCTCCGTAGAATTTAGCCTCACCATTTCCCGGATTTCTGGTAAATGCAACTCCTGTACAGCTGTCATCTCCCATATTCCCGAACACCATCGCCTGAACATTTACAGCTGTTCCCCATTCATCAGGAATTCTTTCGATTCTTCGGTATTCTATGGCTCTTTTGCCATTCCAACTGGCAAAAACTGCACTTACTCCACCCATGAGTTGATCCCAAGGATTTTCAGGAAACTCTTGTTTTAGGTGTTTTTTGGTTAATGCTTTGAAATCTTTTACCAATTTCTTTAAATCCGCTACGGAAAGTTCGGTATCTAATTCAAAGCCTTTTTGTGTTTTTATTTTTTCGAGTTCTTCATCCATTAACTTTCGGATTCCGACCCCTTTTGCCGGTTCCAAACCGCCTGCTTTTTCGATTACCACATCGGCGTACATCATTACCAATCTTCTGTAAGCATCGTATGCAAAGCGTTCATCGCCGGTAGTTTCGATAAGTCCTTTGATGGTTTCATCATTCAATCCCACATTCAGTACGGTATCCATCATTCCCGGCATCGACTTTCTTGCACCGGAACGAACGGAAACCAATAGCGGATTTTTGGTATCGCCAAACTTTTTGCCCATCAGTTTTTCCACCTGAGCCAAAGCCTCTTTAATCTGACTTTCTAAGATTTTGGGATAGGATTTTTTGTGTTGATAAAAGTAAGTACAAACTTCTGTTGTAATGGTAAACCCCGGTGGTACAGGCAATTTTAATTCTTTGTGACCTGCCATCTCGGCAAGATTTGCTCCTTTACCTCCAAGAAGGTTTTTCATGGATTCATTTCCGTCTGCCTTACCGCCACCAAATGAATACACATACTTTTCAATAGTTGATTTAGCCATGGTTTAATAATAATTATATTTTTTATTTTAACTTTTTTCTTGACCACAAAAGTCACAAAAGCTTTTTATTTTTTGCTTCTACCAAACTGCTTGTTAGTGGCTGTTTTTTTAAGTTTATTTTCAATTTTGATTTTTTGTTGTCAGTCCTTGTGTAAAATAATGTCAAAATGTTTCCATGTAATTTCATGTTGTCAAAATGATATTCAGGAATCACAGTAGTAAGATTGTTTTGTTGAAAGTCAAATGAGATTTTTAAAACTTTTCTCTTGTCAGGATAGTTGAGGATTATTTTTTTATAGTGGCTGTCAGCATAAACTAAGAAGTCAAATTGATATTTCTTATTTTTACTAATATCTGTATCAATACAAATTAGTTGTCCAAACTCCTCTATTTTTTTACCTGTGGTTTTGTCAATTAATATATAAATACAAGGTCCGTTAGCAGAACAACCACTTCTAAACAAGATTGTTTTTTCAAACTCTTTTACAAAATGAAATCCAAGCCTGTATGTATATCCATAGAGTTCAATTGGAATCTCGTCAAGTTTTATTTTTTTTCCTTTAATTGTTTGAAGTGTCAACCAAATATTGTCGCAGTTATACTGCCAATATAGTTTCGCTTTGTTTTTTAAAATTCTTGTCTCACAACTTACTGTAGCATTATTCATTAACGTGTCTTTGTCACAATGACATTTTTTCTTTTGTCCATAAAGTTGTCCAAAAATCAAAATGAAAAATGTTATAAGGATTTTCATAATATAGACATTAACCAAGCTATAAACGTAGTTAATAAAAATTTAAACAGTCTCTTAAAATATTTGATTTTTAATTGTTTTTATAATTAATATGTAGTTTAGAGACTTTTATGACTTTGTGGTTAAATAATACATTTAATTTTTTAAAGGTCTAAAAGTAATCAATTTTATCTATTTTAAAAATTTATTTTAACTGATAAAAGTCAATCCGCTTTATTGTGAAAAATTTATGATATTTTCCTTTTACACTACAGATTTTATCCCTAACTTCGTAAGTTCGGAATTTAATTTTTAACAAATTGAAAATCAATCAATTAAGTTTGATTCATTTCAAGAATCATCATGAAAGAACACTTCGGTTTTCCCCGCAAATCAATTGTTTTGTGGGAAACAACGGTGTGGGAAAAACCAATATTTTAGATGCACTGCACTACTTGTCTGTAGGGAAAAGTTTTTTGGGAAATACCGATGTTAATAATATTTCTTTTGAGGAAGAATTTTTCAATATAGAAGGAGAAATTCAGAATGATGAAAAAGTAGAAATCGTTAAAATTTTACAATCCAAAACCGCCAAAAAAATCATCAAAAAAAATGATAAAGTTTATACTAAAATAGCGGAACATATTGGGTTTTTACCTTCGGTCATCATTTCTCCGTACGATCAAAATTTAATTTCCGATAGTGGAGAAAGCCGAAGACGATTTATAGATTCTGTAATTTCCCAGACTGATTCCGAATATTTGCATGCCATTATCCAATATCAAAAAACCGTTCAACAGAGGAATGCATTGCTGAAATTTTTTCAAAAAAACCGATTTTTCGATGCCGAAAGTTTGGAAATTTACAATGAACCGTTAACAAGATTCGGAACCTTAATTTTTGAAAAAAGAAAGAAATTTATCTCAGAATTATTACCGATAATTCAACAATATTACAATATTATTTCCAACGAGAAGGAGAGAGTAGAAATCATCTACCAATCCAACTTACAGGAGGGCGATTTCAGTAGCCTTCTTCAGGAAAATATCGAAAAAGACCGCGTGCTTACGTACACCTCCAAAGGCGTTCACAAAGATGATTTGCTCTTTGAAATGAATGGGCAAAGTCTAAAAAAAATAGGTTCCCAGGGTCAGCAAAAATCTTTCTTGATTGCCCTAAAGCTCTCCCAAATGAATCGAATAAAGGATCTTACAGGAAAAACACCAATCCTTTTGTTAGATGATATTTTTGATAAGTTAGACGATTCTCGGGTATTGCAATTGATAGAATTAGTCAATCAGGAGCATTTCGGACAAATTTTCATTACCGATACCCACCGCGAACGCACAGAAAGCGTGGTAAAAAGAATTAATGAAGAAAGCAAAATTTTTGAATTGTAAGCTTTTAGCTTTATTATCTTCTGTAATGAAATGATAGGAAATCGAGATGTAAATTCTCCTAAAACCTATTAAATTTCATGAATTTTCCTCTTAAAATTCTGTATTTTTTCCTTATATTCGCCAATTATTTTAATTAAAGAAAACGATTTTAGATGAGTCAATTTAAAGAATATAAAAGTCTGAATCTCATAGATGTTGCTGAACGAATGAGTGATTTCTGGAAAGAAAATGAAACATTCCGAAAAAGTGTAGAGTTGCGCGAAGGAAAACCCGAATATATATTTTATGAAGGTCCGCCTTCTGCTAATGGTATGCCCGGCATACACCATGTTATGGCAAGAAGTTTAAAAGATATTTTCTGCCGTTACCAAACTCAAAAAGGAAAACAAGTTTTTCGTAAAGCAGGTTGGGATACCCACGGTTTGCCAATAGAATTGGGCGTTGAAAAAGAATTAGGCATTACCAAAGAAGATATCGGAACCAAAATTTCCGTAGAAGATTACAACAGAGCGTGTCGTGAAGCGGTAATGCGTTATACTGATGTTTGGAACGATTTGACTGAAAAAATTGGATATTGGGTAGATTTGGAAAATCCGTACATCACCTACGAACCAAAATATATGGAAACGGTTTGGTGGTTGTTGAAGCAACTTTACGATAAAAATCTATTGTATAAAGGTTACACAATTCAGCCTTATTCTCCAAAAGCAGGAACAGGACTTTCTTCCCACGAATTGAACCAACCCGGAACGTACAGAGATGTTTCGGATACGACGGTTGTTGCACAGTTTAAAATCCCCCGTCCCCAAAGGGGAGAAATCGCTAATAATGGACTGAAAAATTCTAAATTTTTAGAAAAAATAAGTTCATTAGAGAATGACACCTATTTTTTAGCTTGGACGACCACACCTTGGACTTTACCTTCCAATACAGCATTGGCTGTAGGTAGAGATATAGAATATGTTTTGGTTAAAACTTTCAATCAATATACAAACGAACCTGTAAATATCGTTTTAGCAAGAGTTCTTCTGCAAAAGAATTTTGGAAAAAAATATTACGAAGTTTCAGCAGAAGAATTTAACACAGCTCCCCCTTTGGGGGAAAGGGGGATTCCCTTTTTGGTTTTAGCAGAATTCACAGGAGAAGATTTAGCTGGAACAGAATACGAACAACTCGTTCCTTGGTTTTTACCAGCCGAAAATCCCCAAAATGCTTTCAGAGTAATTATTGGAGATTTCGTCACAACTGAAGACGGAACCGGTATCGTTCACATTGCACCAACTTTCGGTGCAGATGACAACAGAGTTGCACAGGAAAACGGAATTCCTCCAATGTTGGTGAAAGACGAAAATGATAACTTGGTTCCTTTGGTAGATTTAACGGGAAGATTTTTGAAAGGCGAAAATGTTCCTGAATTGTTCAACGGAAAATACATCAAAAACGAATATTATGACGAAGGAACTGCTCCTGAAAAATCTTGGGACGTAGAACTCGCAATTTTGCTAAAAACCGAAAACAAAGCCTTCAAAGTAGAGAAATATGTTCACAGTTATCCGCATTGTTGGAGAACCGATAAACCTGTGTTGTATTATCCTTTGGATTCTTGGTTTGTGAAAATGACTGAAAAACGTCAGCGTTTGGTAGAACTGAATGAAACCATCAACTGGAAGCCAAAATCTACAGGTGAAGGTCGTTTTGCAAATTGGTTAGAAAATGTAAACGATTGGAATCTTTCTCGTTCAAGATATTGGGGAATTCCTTTGCCGATTTGGAGAACTGAAGACACGAAAGAAGAAAAAATCATCGGTTCTGTTGAGGAATTGTATAACGAAATTGAAAAATCGGTAAACGCAGGTTTAATGTCAGAAAACCCTTTTAAATCTTTTGAAATCGGGAATATGTCTGATGAAAATTATGCGAAAATAGATTTGCATAAAAATATCGTTGACCAAATTATATTGGTTTCAGACTCCGGAAACCCGATGAAGCGTGAAAGCGATTTAATTGATGTTTGGTTTGACAGCGGTTCTATGCCTTATGCACAACTTCATTATCCATTTGAAAACAAGCAACTTATAGACGGAAACAAAGCATTTCCTGCCGATTTTATTGCAGAAGGCGTTGACCAAACTCGTGGTTGGTTTTACACGCTTCACGCGATTGCGACCACAGTTTTTGATTCTGTTGCGTATAAAAATGTGGTTTCAAACGGTTTGGTTTTGGACAAAAACGGACAAAAAATGTCAAAACGCCTCGGAAATGCGGTGGATCCTTTTGAAACTTTGAAAAAATATGGTCCTGATGCAACACGTTGGTACATGATCTCCAATGCTATGCCTTGGGAGAACCTGAAATTTGATGTAGAAGGAATAGATGAAGTACGTAGAAAATTCTTCGGAACACTCTACAATACCTATTCATTTTTCTCGTTATATGCCAATGTAGACGGCTTCAAATACGCTGAAAAAGATATAGAAAACCGACCGGAAATAGATCGTTGGATTCTTTCTGAATTGAATTTATTGATAAAAGAAGTGACTGAGTTTTATGATGATTACGAGCCTACTAAGGTAGCAAGAGCCATTAACACGTTTGTGAACGATAACCTCAGTAATTGGTATGTAAGATTGTGTAGAAGACGTTTCTGGAAAGGAGATTACAGCGAAGACAAAATTTCGGCATATCAAACTTTGTACACTTGTTTGGAGACCGTGGCGAAAATTTCTGCTCCAATTGCCCCATTCTTTATGGATCAATTGTACCAAGATTTGAACGCTGTTACCGGAAAAGATGTGGTCGAAAGTGTTCATTTAACCGAATTTCCTAAGGTTAATGAATCTTTAATCGACCAAAACTTGGTAGAGAAAACACATTTGGCACAACAAATTACCAGTATGGTATTTTCGTTAAGAAAAAAAGAAAACATCAAGGTTCGTCAGCCATTACAAAAACTGATGATTCCAGTGTTGGATAAGACTACAGAAACTCAGATATTAGATGTTTCGGAGCTCATTAAACAAGAAGTAAATGTGAAAGAATTGCAATTATTAGATGCAGAAGAGGCTTCGCATTTGGTTGTTAAACAAATAAAGCCTAACTTTAAGTCTTTAGGAGCAAGATTGGGAAAAGATATGAAAGTGGTAGGCACGGAAATCAATAATATGAATGCTGAGCAAATCGCTACCTTAGAAAAAGAAGGAAAAATGATGATTGCAGGCTACGAAATCGGTTTGGAAGATGTGGAAATTCTTACGTCCGATATTCCGGGGTGGACGGTAGCGAGCGAAGGCAAAGTAACCGTAGCATTGGATTTGGAAATTACTCCGGAACTCAGAGCCGAAGGTATTGCCCGAGAGTTCATCAATAGAGTTCAAAACCTAAGAAAAGAAAAAGAATTTGAATTAACTGATAAAATTAAAATTCAGTTAACAGAAAATAACCCATATTTGCAAGAAATTCTGAAAAATGAGGGGTATATTTCATCAGAAGTATTGTCGGATAAAATAGAAGTTGTAAATTCACTCCCAAATTTTGACGAAATAGAAATAGACGAATTGAAATTTAAAGTAAACATTCAAAAAAATTAGATAATTGGAGGGTGGGATAATGAGGTAATTGTTTTCTGAATTATCTCATTGCCAAAAATTACCTCATTAACTCATTTATTATGGAAGACAGACAACGCTACAGCGATGCAGATTTGCAAGAATTTAAAAAAATAATTCAGGATAAGATAGAAAAGGCAGAGAAAGACTTATCGCTTATTAGAGAAAATTTTATCAACGACCAAAACAATGGGACCGATGATACTTCGCCTACTTTCAAAGCATTTGAAGAAGGTGCAGAAACCCTGAGTAAGGAGCAGAATGCCATATTAGCAGGAAGACAAGAGAAATTTCTCCGTGATCTGAAAAACGCTCTTATCCGTATCGAAAATAAAACTTATGGCATCTGCCGTGTAACAGGAAAACTGATTCCTAAAGAACGACTTATTGCCGTTCCTCATGCTACATTGAGTATTGAAGCAAAAAATATGCAGCGATAAATTTGTACAATGTACACGTGAAATGTACAATGTATGGTGTATTTTGGTAAGTACATTATACCTTGTACATTTTATATTATACAAAAACTATGAAGAAAATTGCTCTTGTTACTTTACTTATATTATTAATTGATCAAGCATCGAAAATCTATGTGAAAACTCACTTTCATTTAGGGGAAAGTGTAGAAGTTTTTCCGTGGTTCAAATTTACTTTTGTCGAAAATCCGGGTATGGCATACGGTTTTCAGTTTGGAGGATTGGTAGGTAAATATTTTTTGGTTGTCATCAGAATTGCTATGATTGGTTTTATGATTTACCTTTTCAGAAAGTGGATTCAAGAGAAGCGATCCAATTATTTACTCATTCCCATGTCGTTTATTTTTGCAGGAGCTATAGGTAATGTTATCGATGGTATGTTCTATGGCATGATTTTCGACAGCGGAAGCGTTTTTGATGAAAGTATAAAAAGATGGATAGACTACGATGGTGTTTCACAAATTACGCCGTTTGGAGAAGGATATTCTCATTTCATGAAGGGCTGTGTAGTAGATATGTTCCATTTTCCTATTTTTGAGTTTACAGTACCCGACAGTTTCCCGATAATTGGAGGGAAGCATATCGAATTTTTTAAATATATTTTCAATGTTGCCGATAGTGCTATTACTTTGGGAGCGTTGTTTATATTTATTTTTAGAAAAAAAGCATTGCCTAATGGATTGGATTTTTAGATGTATATCCTTTGCAGAGTTGAGCTCATGACGAAATATGCCAAAAATATATTTAAAATATTCCTATTACTTTTTGTTTTAGGAATTATTTTTTTGTTGGTATCGAATGTGGTTATCCAAAAATCCTCTGAGGGTTTTGTTTTTGATGAAGTAGAACAACTCCCATCTCAAAAAGCAGGTCTGCTGTTGGGTACAGGAAAATACCTTAAGGACGGGAGAAAAAATGTTTATTTTTTCAACAGAATTTATGCAACTGTTGAGCTGTACAGAAGTGGTAAAGTACAAAATATCATTATAAGCGGAGACCACAGTCAGAAAGATTACAATGAGCCTGAAGATATGAAACAAGAGCTTATGCAGTATGGAATTCCCGAACAAAAAATTTATCTCGATTTTGCCGGTTTTAGGACATTGGATTCGGTGGTAAGAGCCAAAGAAATTTTCGGACAAAATAGTTTCATTATTATTTCCCAAAAATTTCATAACGAAAGAGCCATTTATCTGGCTCAGAAAAACAATATAGAAGCCGTAGGCTTCAACGCCAAAGATGTACACCAGTACGCAGGAATTAAAACAAAGATTCGCGAATATTTTGCACGAGTAAAAGTATTTGTAGATTTGTTTTTGGGCGTAGAGCCAAAATTCTACGGAGAAAAAATAAAAATTCAATAAAATACTATACTCAAAATATGCAACACGACTGGCTACAACGCTCGGAACTATTGGTAAAACCAGAAGGTTTGGAAAAACTGAAAAATGCCCGAATTTTGGCAGTAGGTTTGGGAGGTGTAGGTTCGTTTGCTGTAGAGTTTTTGGTTCGTGCCGGCATTGGGAACATTACAGTAGTAGACGGGGATTTGGTAGATGTTACCAATATCAATCGTCAGCTACCGGCACTTCGGTCTACGGTAGGAAAGCCAAAAGTTGATGTAGTGGCAGATAGAATTTTGGATATTAATGCAGAGATTCGGCTCAAAAAAATAAATGAATTTCTTACTCCGGAGAGAATGGAAGAAATTCTAAATTCGGAAAGATTTGATTATGTGTTGGATTGTATTGATAGTGTAAGCCCCAAACTCTCTCTGATAATTGCGGCAAAAAGAAAAAAAATAAAAATAATAAGCTGTATGGGAGCCGGTGGCAAAACCGATCCCGCTAAAGTGATGGTAAGAGACATCAGTAAAACCAATAACTGTTTCCTTGCCAAACAAATACGAAAGCGACTGAAAAAAGAGAAAATAAACAAAGGATTCCGCTGTGTATTTTCCACAGAAATACAAGATGAAACAAGCCTAAAACTTACCGATGGAAGCCAATACAAAAAATCTTATTACGGCACCATTAGCTATATGCCCGCATTGTTCGGTTTGTATGCTGCTTCGGAAGTTATTAAGCACCTTCTAAATAAAGAATATGAAACCGAATAGTTTTCCCAAAGAAGAAAAACTTAAGAATAAAAAACACATCTCTCTTCTCTTCGACAAGGGAAAATGGTTTTCTCATGGAGAACTAAGGATTATTTATCTACCGTTTGAAAATATAGAGGGTGTTGAAAAACAAAAAGTGGGAGTCTCGGTTTCCAAAAGATACTTTAAAAAAGCGACCGACCGAAACCAAATTAAAAGATGGCTCAGAGAAGCCTATAGGCTCAATAAAGCTCTTTTTGCAGAAACCTTTGGAGAGCAATCTCTCGCTATGATTTTTTTTGTTTCAAAGAAAAAACCTTCCCATTTTTCGGAGGTAGAAACTACATGGATACAACTTTGCAAAAATTTTAAAAAGAATTAGCATAGTTTTTGTAATTTTAAAGTCAATAATAGATACAAACAAGATGTTCGATAACATTCCTTATTTCTCATATGTCATTAGTGCCTTTATAGGCATTGGTTTGGCTGCTGCCTCAGGCTTTAGAGTATTTCTTCCTATGTTTGCGGTAAGTTTGGCTTCGTATATGGGTTGGATTCCCATGAACGAAAGTTTTCAGTGGCTTTCGGGCTTGCCCACGCTTATTACCACAGGTATTGCCACTATTGTAGAGATTTTAGCCTACTACATTCCTTATGTTGATCATTTGTTGGATACAGCCTCTGTTCCGCTGGCTACTATTGCCGGTTCGGTGATGTTTGCCAGTCAGTTTGCCGATATAGGCACATTTCCGCAATGGGCGTTGGCTCTTATAGCAGGTGGAGGCACGGCTGCTGCCATTAGTACAGGATTTGCAGGCACTCGGGTGGCATCTACAGCAACTACGGGTGGCTTGGGAAACAATATCATTGCCAGTACCGAAACGGCAGGAGCGGGTGTTATGACGGCGTTGTCTATATTCGTGCCGGTTATTGCTTTTATTGTGGCGTTGGTACTTTTGATTTTTGTCTTTATTTTCGGTAGAAAAATTTGGAACAAAATTACAGGATTCAAGGCTTCGGAGTCCGAAATTAATTAAACAATTGTTTGAAATTAAATAGTTGGGCAAAATAATTGCAAATTATGTAATCAATAAATATTTTATTTGCACATTCGTAAAATTTAATTACTTTTAGCCAAATAATTAAAATTAAAAAATTATGAATAAGAAATTGTTATTTGCAAGCATAGCATTATTTTTGAGTACTTTTTCGTTTGCTCAAATAGAGGGAAAATGGAAAACTATAGACGACGAAACCAAGCAGCCGAAATCTATTGTAGAGATTTTTAAATCATCTAACGGGAAATACTACGCTAAGATTAGCCAATTGCTTATAAAACCTGAAAACAATAATTGTGTAAAATGTACCGATGATAGAAAAAACAAACCTTTAATTGGTTTGGAAATTGTAAGAGGTTTGTCTAAAGACGGTAATGAGTTTTCGGGAGGTACAATTACGGATCCAAAGAGTGGAAAAACTTATAAGTGTACCATAAAACCTAACGGTTCCGATAAACTGGACGTAAGAGGCTATATCGGGTTTTCATTAATCGGAAGAACACAGACTTGGCATAAAGTAAAATAGATAGAAATAGTTTCACTTAAAAATAAAAGCATCTCCCAAAAGAGGTGCTTTTTTTGTGTAACAAATATATTTTTTCTACACTTATACGATATGAAGTCTGAACTGGAACAAAAATTCGTTATACAGCTCAAAGAAAATCAAAGAATCATTCATAAAATTTGTAGAATTTATGGAAACGATACTAATGAGCATCAAGATCTCTTTCAGGAAATTGTAATTCAACTTTGGAAATCTTATCCCAATTTCAGGGGAGATGCCAAATTTTCTACTTGGGCATACCGTATTGGCCTAAATACTGCGATGGCTCTATTCAAAAAGAAAAAAAGAATAGAATTTACTTCGGTAGAAATAGAAACTTTACAACATATAGACCTCCAAGATTGGGTAATAGAAGAAGAAAAACTCAAGAAAATGTACAATGCCATTCATTTTTTGAATGATGTAGAAAAGGCACTCATCATGATGTATTTAGATGATAAAGATTATGAAGAAATTAGTGCTATTTTGGGTATTTCCGAAGGAAATGCTCGTGTGAAGATGAATAGAGCAAAAAATAAATTAAAATCAATCATAAACAAGAGCTAAAAATGGACGATCTGGAATTACTAAAAGAAGATTGGAACAAGGATTCTTACGATTTTGTTACCTATTCGGAGCAGGATATTTATGAAATGTTCAAGAAAAAATCGGGGTCGATTGCTAAGAAACTTTTTTTAATAGGATTAGCAGAGATAAGCCTTTGGGGAGTATTCGATTATTTCTATGGGTTTACTTTTCCAGTTATTAAATATTTGCAATTTATTCTATTTACACTACTTACGATTTGGAGTTATTATAGGATTAATAATGCTGTGAGTTCAAAAAAACTCATACAATCCATCATTGAATTAAGGTATATTTTGCTCTTGTTTGTTTCTGTTACTTTAGGATTAATTTTGTTTGAAACTTTCTATTACTACGAAGAAAATACAATCAACTTTCTAAAAGGTTTTATTGAAGGGTATTCTCGCGATGAGGTTAAGATAACCAAGGAGGAAACCATAAAACGTGGCTATCTTAAAATAGGATATTTTGTATTTTTTTCCATATTAATTTTATTTTTTCTTTTTCTATATTGGGTCTATAACTTTTTTTACGGAGATTTAATACGTGATTTAAAATACAATTTCAAAGAGCTAAGCAAAATAGAACACTCGGATAATACGCCGTAAAAATATTTTGAGTTGCTCGTTTCGTAAAAAATATTTTTATCTTATCTTTATGCGATATTTGAAATATCGAAGAGCAAGTAATGCCGTTTTACGATTAAAATTACACGATAAATTCTTGTTGCGTAGGAACAAGACACCCGAAAAATAGGGTAGTAGTGGAATTCGAAAGATGAAAATTCTTGCCTTTATGGTGATAAAATTAAACCTAAAAAAATATACAGAAAGTGGTATCAAAATTAGCTCAAAACCTTATTGGTTCAGAAATTATTAAAATCGGAAATCAGGTCAACGAACTCAAAGCACAAGGTGCCGAAATTGCTAACCTTACTATCGGAGATCTCAACTCTACTGTCTATCCTATTCCACAACAACTAAAAGATGGTATTGTAAAAGCGTATCAGGAAAATTTAACCAACTATCCTCCGGCAAACGGGTTGTTATCTGTACGAAAATCTGTTGCTAATGATTTGAAAAACAGATGGGATTTAGACTATTCTCCAGACGATATTTTGATAGCGGCAGGCTCTCGTCCTTTAATTTATGCCACTTTTAAGTGCCTTGTAGATGAAGGCGATAAAGTAATTTATCCTGTTCCTTCTTGGAACAACAACCACTACGCTTACCTTACTTCTGCCCAAAAAATAGAAGTAGAAGTAAAACCTGAAAACAGATTTTTGCCTACAGCAGAAGATCTTAGAGAACATCTTTCGGGAGCTACCTTGTTAGCGTTATGTTCACCCCTTAACCCTACCGGAACCATGTACACCAAAGAGCAACTCTCGGCTATATGCGAACTGGTAATTGAAGAAAACAAAAAAAGAGGCAAGCATGAAAAACCTTTGTACATCATGTACGACCAAATATATGCCATGCTTACTTTTGATGCAGAGCATTATAATCCGGTAAGTTTGTATCCTGAGCTGAAAGACTATACTATTTTTATTGATGGGATTTCTAAATGCTTTGCGGCAACAGGAGTAAGAGTAGGTTGGGGATTTGGTCCGGCAAAGGTAATCGACCGTATGAAAGCGTTTCTTACCCATGTGGGAGCTTGGGCTCCGAAGCCGGAGCAACAAGCCACCGCCGAATTTTTAGAAAAAACAGAGGAAGTAAATACTTTTGTAAATGACTTCAAAGGTAAAATACAAACCAGTTTAAATACCTTACATGCCGGTATTCAGGATTTAAAACAGAAAGGCTTATGGGTTGATAGCATTCAGCCTATGGGAGCTATGTATCTTACCGTAAAGTTGGATTACATAGGAAAAACAATGCCCAATGGTAAAAAGATAGAAAACTCTTCCGATTTAGTTTTTTATCTCATCGAAGAAGCCGGAGTAGCATTGGTACCTTTTTCAGCATTCGGAAACAATCCGAAAATGCCTTGGTTCCGAGCTTCGGTAGGAGGTTGTTCGTTAAGTGATATCAAGAATATGATGCCAAGATTAGAAACAGCATTGGCAAAAATAAAATAATGGCTTAGTTTCCTGTAAACAATGAATCCAGAAAACAAAATAATTGCCGTTATACCGGCTCGTTATCAGGCAAGTCGTTTCCCGGGAAAACTGATGCAATTACTTGGCGAGAAAACCGTAATTGCTACCACTTATCAAAATGTGGTGGATACTCACTTGTTTCATGATGTTTTTGTAGCAACAGACTCCGATATTATTTATAAGGAAATTGTAGATAGAGGAGGAAAAGCCATTATGTCCCAAAAAGAACACGAAACAGGGAGCGACAGAATTGCCGAAGCCATAGAAAATATAGATTGTGATATTGTTGTAAATGTACAAGGCGATGAACCTTTTTTGAAAAAAAAACCGCTCTCACAGCTTATTGAGGTATTTGAAAACGATAAAAATAAAGAGATTTCTTTGGCTTCACTTAAAATAAAACTGAATGATGCAGAAGAAGTAGCCAACCCCAACAATGTAAAAGTAATTACCGATTTACAGAATTTTGCAATGTATTTCAGTAGAAGTTTCATCCCTTTTCCGAGAGAAAAATCGGTGGAAATAGAATACTTTAAGCATATTGGCGTTTATGCTTTTAGGAAAGAAGCGTTGTTGAAATTTGCAAATTTACGAATGACACCATTGGAAATTGCCGAAAAAATTGAATGCCTTCGCTATTTAGAAAACGGTATGAAAATAAAAATGATTGAAACCGATTTTGTAGGAGTAGGCATAGATGTTCCCGAAGATTTAGAAAAAGCCAGAAAACTCTTGTAAAGTCATTTGTTTCAAAAACGATATATTTGGATAATTAAATATTGAAACAGAAACCTTCAGGATTTCCAAAATCTTGGAGGTTTTAAAACAAGGAAAAAACTTTGTGTGGTAAAATATGCCGAGTTTACATGAAATAATCAATAAATATCAATAAATGAAAAGAATACCGATAATATTTTGTTTAATTTTTAGCTCAATCATATTTGCTCAAACAGCCAAACAGATTATAGACAAAAATATTGAAGTTACGGGAGGTTTAACCAATTGGAAGCTACTCAGCTCCATTATCTTACATGGAAAAGTGAGTTTGGGTATCAATGATGTATATCCTTTGAAAATTTATCAACAACGCCCAAATCTTACCAAAACGGTTATACTTATCAATAAAAAAGAAAGCGTTATAGAGGCCTACGATGGCAAAAAAGGCTATGCCATGAACTATGCCACCAACAAACTGCAAGAATATCCCAACTATGTTCCCGAGAGTTTTGATACCGACTTTATTGATTATGAACAAAAAGGCTTCGTGGCACAACTTTTAGGAAAAGAAAACGTTGGGAACAGAGAATGTTTTAAAGTGGAACTAACTAAAAATGTTAATAAAACCATCTATTTTTTCGATACCCAATCTTACCATCTCTTGAAAGAAGTAAAAAAAGAAGAAAGCCTTACTTTTTCCGACTACAAAAAAACAGGAAACCTCATTATGCCCTTTAGAATAGAGGCGTCTACACCTAAAAAAGATGGGGACTATGTGATGATTCTTAATAAAATAGAAATCAACAAAGTACTTCCCGATAATACCTTCAAATTTTAATTATGAAATATTTACTTATCATTATGCTTTCTCTATTTGGTTTTTCTCAAACAAAGGCTCAGGTAAAATCTATTCATTCCTTCAAAGTAGAGAGTTTGGACGGAAAAACCATAGATTTTTCCAAATTCAAAGGCAAGAAAATATTGGTGGTAAATACCGCTTCCAAATGTGGTCTTACAGGGCAGTACGAAGATTTGGAAAAACTCTACCAACAATACAAAAACAAGTTGGTGGTTGTGGGTTTTCCTGCCGATAATTTTGCGGGGCAAGAACCAGGAACCAACGAAGAAATTGCTGCTTTTTGTCAAAAAAACTATGGTGTTAGTTTTCCTATGGCAGCTAAAATTTCTGTAAAAGGGGAAGATATAGCTCCTGTCTATAAATTTTTGACCGATAAAAAAGAAAACGGTGTAAAAAATACCAGCATTATTTGGAATTTTCATAAAATTCTATTGAACGAAAAAGGAGAAGTTGTAGACAGCTTTTTGCCTGTTACCAAGCCTTTAAGTAGCAGTATTACCAAACATTTGAAATAGATTTTACTTTTTCATTGATTGGTGAAAATTTAAAATAAGGATTGACAAAAAATTATAATACGAAACTATTTAACTACAAAGGCACAAAAAAAGCCACGAAGAACACCATTTTGAAATTTTTAAAGATAAAATATAGTGACCTTGGTGCAAAAAACTTTGTGACTTTGTGTTGAAATTCAATAATTTCAAATTTTTGTCATGTTGTAGTAAATAAAGATTACAAAAATACATTAGGCATGAAATCAATCCACATCACTTTGCCCAAAATAGGAGAGAGCACTACAGAAGCTAAAATTGTAGAGTGGCTGAAAGCTCCCGGCGAGCTGATACAGAAAGACGAAATGTTTGTTGTTATAGGTACAGATAAGGTAGATTCTGAGCTTTTTTCTGAATACGAAGGTGTACTCCAAGAGATTCTTGTGAAAAACGGAGAAGAATGCTTGGTAGGACAGGCTATTGCCATTATGGAAGTGAAAGATGAAGTTTTTGTGGCTAAAGAAGCTGAACCTGTTGATGTTTCGATAGTTAAAGAAACACAAGAAATACCCCGAAAATCACCTTTACTCGATAAAAACTTAGGGCTTAATTTTCTTTCGCCGGTTGTAAGAAAAATGGCTTCCGAAAACAACTTAACCCTGTATGATTTACAAAAAATACAAGGCTCGGGAGAAAACGGCAGAATAAGAAAACAGGACGTGGAAGCCTATCTTTTCCCAGCACAGAAGTCATCATTATCTTCTATATCAATCGAAGAAAAAATGGTGCTAAAAATAGAAGAAGGCGAAAATTTAGAGCCACTTTCTAAAATGCGAAAAATAATTGCCGAGAAAATGGAAAAATCTTGGCGTTCTATTCCGCATGTTACAACTTTTATAGACGCTGATGTTAGCAATTTGGTTAAATACAGAGAAAACATCAAAGGTCAATTTTTGGAGAAAACCGGTACGAAATTAACCTATACTCATCTCCTCATGAAATGTGTGATAGATGCTTTACAACTCTATCCTCAACTCAACTCATGGTTCAACAATGAGGAATGGGTAGAAAAAAAGAATATCAACTTAGGATTTGCTGCTGCTTTGCCGGACGGAAATCTTATTGTCCCCAATCTTAAAAATGCCCAACTCCTTTCGGTGGAAGACATTGCAAAACAGGTATCGGAAATAGCCTCAAGAGCCAAAAATGCTCGGCTAAAACCCGATGATATTACCGATACCACATTTACGGTAAGCAATACAGGTATGTTTGGAAGTAAAATGGGAACACCTATTATTTCACAACCTCAAGTTGCTGTATTAGCTTTAGGAAATATTTTGAAATCCCCTTGGGTAATTACCGAAAATCAAGAGGAAAAATTAGCGATTCGGGAAATTATGGCACTCAGTATTTCTTATGACCATCGGGTAATTGATGGAGCTTTGGCATCAAAATTCTTAATGGAAGTAAAGAAAAACATAGAAGCGTATTAGTGTAAATTCAATTATAGAAAATACTCACTTTGTTTAAAATTTAATGATTCCAAATTCAAATTAATTTAAAATGAAAATATATACCAAGACAGGAGATTCGGGAGAAACATCGCTTTATGGCGGAACTCGTGTTTCCAAGGCCAATATAAGAGTAGAAAGCTATGGTACTATAGATGAACTCAACTCTTTCATAGGTGTTGCTAAAAGCCTGATTGAAAATCAGGAAATTATACATCAACTCAAGAAGATACAGTTCGATTTATTTACTTTAGGTTCAGAGTCTGCAACTCCCACAGATAAACTAAAATTAGCCAACGGCAAATCAAGACTATCCCTTATGATTGGCAATGTCGAAATAACAGAATTGGAACAATGGATGGATAATATGGAGGAAAAACAGGATCCATTAAAGTTTTTCATTCTTCCCGGCGGCGGCAAAGCAGCTACTTCCTTACACGTAGCCAGAACTGTCTGCCGAAGAGCGGAGAGATGTTTGATTACTCTTAACGAAATAGAAGGCGTAAGACCGGAATTAATTCAATACCTTAACAGGCTTTCAGACTATTTATTTGTCTTGGCAAGGTATGTTTCTAAACTCCAAAATGAAGCTGAAGAATATTGGAATCCCAACGAACGAGTTTGAATTAAGTGCTTGAAATAATCATATATTATCAGATAATTAGCAAATTGATTATCAATCCATTACTAACAACTGCTTAAGACTAATTTATTTACTGAAAAATGTAGAAAATGAAATGATACTAAGAATACCCCTTACAAACTTTTAAATTGCTCTAAGGTTCTTATATCGTTTTCAAAAAACATTCTGATGTCTGACATTTGGTAGAGAAGCATTACAATTCTTTCGATTCCCATTCCAAAGGCATAACCGCTGTATTGATCCGGGTCTATATTCACATTTTTGAGAACCGCAGGGTCTACCATTCCGCAACCCATTATTTCGAGCCACCCGGTACCTTTGGTAATCCTGTAGTCGGTTTCCGAATTTAGTCCCCAATATACATCAACCTCAGCACTTGGCTCGGTAAAAGGGAAATAGGAGGGACGCATTCTAATTTTTGATTTCCCAAAAAGTTCGGTTGTGAAAAACTGAATGGTTTGTTTGAGATCCGCAAAAGAAACGTTTTCATCAATATACAAGCCTTCTATTTGATGAAAAATACAATGTGAACGGGAAGAAACAGCCTCGTTCCTGAAAACACGCCCCGGAGAAAGAATTCTTATAGGAGGTTTATTTTCTTCCATATACCTAATCTGTACAGAGGAAGTATGTGTTCTTAATAAAATATCGGGGTTTTGTTCAATAAAGAAAGTATCTTGCATATCTCTTGCCGGGTGGTATTCCGGAAGATTAAGGGCTGTAAAATTGTGCCAGTCGTCTTCTATCTCAGGACCATCAGCTACGGTAAAACCAATAGATCTAAAAATATCAATAATTCTATTTTTAACCAAACTTATGGGGTGTCTGGTACCTAGTTCCAATGGGAATCCGGGCTTGGTTAAATCTTCTTTTTCGGTAGTAGAATCTTCGGATAAAGCATTTTTTAGTTCGTCCAATTTTGTGGCAACTGCTTGCTTTAGGGTATTTATTTTCTGTCCGAAGTCCTTTTTTTGTTCATTAGGAACAGATTTGAATTGTTCAAAAAAATCATTGAGAACTCCTTTTTTTCCGTTGAATTTGATGCGAAACTGTTCAATTTCGTCTTTTGCGTTGGAGCTAAATTGGTTGACTTCAACCAATAAATCGTCAATTTTATCTAACATTCTATTTTATTGAGTTGGCAAAAATACAAAAATTATGGGTCTAATTCAATAAAAAAACCTGTCTTGTTTAAAGAACAGGTTTTCTATGTAAGGAATAATTTTCCTCTTATTATTTTTTTTCAGAGGCTTTTACCAAAATTTGTAGTGTGATTTCATTTTTAATAACTCCATTCTCCAAAGGAGCTTTGAATTTTACTCCAAAATCTTCACGGTTAATATCCGTAGGTTCGGTTGCAATGGTAAGATTTCCATCTTTTACCGAAATATTGGCATTAAATTTTACGGGTTTGGTAATGTCTTTTATGGTAAGATTTCCCTCTATGGTACTATTGTAGTCACCGGTGGTAACATCTGTAACTTTGGTAATTTCAAAAGTTGCAGTAGGAAATTTCTCAACATCAAAAAAATCAGGAGATTTTAGGTGTCCGTTGAGTTTATCGGAACTTTCTTTGTCATCTTTCAAATCCACATTGGTAAGTGATTTTGCATCGGCTATGAATTTTCCTGCAACCAGTTTGTTATCGTTAACACTTACTTCACTATCCACAAAATTCATGGTGCCAAAATGGCTGGTGTTTTCAGATTTGAAAACTTTGTAGCCTTTCCATTCTATACTACTGCTTTTGGTGTCTACAACATAAGTTTTTCCCTGTGCTGTTGCTACTTCTTTGGTTTCACTTTGTACGGGTTTGTCTTTGGTACAAGATATTGCAAGTAATGATCCTGTAAGGGCTAAAATTGCAATTTTGTTTAGTGATTTTCTCATTATTAAAATATTTTGTAATTTTAGATGCAAATATAAGGAAAAATTAGGTAGAATTCATGATATTTGTCATTCTTTTATGCTTCTCGATATAAAAAATCTTCATTTCAGTTATCATCCTGAGAAACCCCTTTTTCGAAATTTCAACCTTAGAGTAGAAAGGGGCAAAATCATTGCGTTGGTAGGCGAAAGTGGCTGTGGTAAAAGTACGTTGCTTAATCTCATCTATGGTTTGCTCAGTTGGCAACAAGGTGAGATTATCTTTGATGGAAAAAAGCTATTAGGTCCCAAAGGCAATATTATTCCCGGAGAAAAAGAGATAAAATTGGTAGCACAGCATTACAACTTAATGCCCAATCATACGGTTTACGAAAACGTAGGTAAATACATATCCAATATCCGCCAAGATAAGAAGAAACAAATTGTACACCAGTTATTAGAGATTGTGGGGCTTGAGGATTTTGCCCATACTTTGCCCAAAAAACTAAGTGGCGGGCAGCAACAGCGAGTTGCCATTGCAAAAGCATTGTCTACCGAGCCCAAACTTTTGCTTTTAGATGAGCCTTTTAGTAACCTCGATTTCTCAAGAAAAATTGAATTACGGGAGCGATTATTCAATTACGTAAAAGAAAATGAATTGTCTTTAATAATTTCTACACACGAAATTTTAGAGATTATGCCTTGGGCAGATCAACTTATTGTACTAAACGAGGGAAGATTAATCCAAAACGATAGTCCCGAAATTACTTATAAAGAACCTTATAACGAGTATGTTGCCCGACTTTTTGGCGAAGTGAATGTATTTTCGGAAGAAGAAAAAAAACAGTTCAAACTGTCTAAAAACTACTACTACCCTCATGAGGTAATTATAGGTGACGAAGGTGAAGAAGTTCCGGTTTTAGAGAGTCGATTTGCAGGTAATCACTATTGGAATAAGTTATTTTGGAACAATAGAAACCTTATTGTTTATTCGCCCAATTGGCTGTTTGGGAGAGTGAAAATAAAATTGTCTCAAAACTTAACTTGAAAAATGAGTAAAATCATATTTTTATATTGATTTTATTTCAAATAAAATAATAACTTTGCTTTTTAAAGCGTAAGGAAATTTTTGGTTAATTATCTTTCTGCCTTGAAGACTGAAATTAGCATTCGCAATCAAAGTCTTGGAAATGGTAACCCTGCCAAATCTTTCCTTTTTTCTTTTTGGTATAGAAGAAATCCTCTTTCTTTTCATATTCTCAACTTTATTAATAATTGAATCATACTCAATCCTTCATTCTTCGAAAGAGTTGCCTATTTCTTTCTTCATACTAAAGGGAAAATCAAAAAAAATCGAAGATAAAATGGTATAAATTCTGTATTTTTGCCAAAAATTGGCTATAACCAATCGCCAAAAGCAATACGCACATTATGCAACTTATACACAGAAATTTACTCATCGGGATACACGATGCACTTCAGGAAACTTTTTTTCAGGAAAAAAAATATGCCGATAAAGTTATAGAAAGACTTTTGAAAGCTCACAGAAAGTGGGGAAGTGAGGATCGTAAAGTAGTTTCTGAGATTTTTTATAACATTATTCGTTGGAAAAAACGATTGGAATACTACATGGGAGAGGGTGCTAAACCTTCTAACATTTACAAAATGATTTTGGCATATTGTCTCTGGAGTAAAACCGACTACAAAAAATTTGAAGAGTTTGACGGGATTAAGATTGCCGATATTTTAACCAAACTCAAAAAAGGAACACTTCCTACCAAAGCCATAGAACATTCTATTCCTGATTGGTTGGCAGAAACTTTGGAAAAAGAGTTGGGTGCCAATTGGGAAAAAGAAATGATAGCCCTCAACGAACAAGCCCCTACCGTACTTCGTACCAATACCCTGAAAACAACAATCAAAGAACTAATTGCCGACCTTAAAGACGAAGGAGTGGAATCTTTCCCTATTAAAAATTATCCTGATGCCATTCAGTTGGAAGAGAAGAAAAATGTATTTCTTACTACTGCTTTTAAAGAAGGTTTGTTCGAAGTACAAGACGCTTCTTCTCAAAAAATAGGAAAGTTATTAGATGTAAAAGAAGGAATGCGGGTGGTAGATGCTTGTGCAGGTGCCGGAGGAAAAACACTGCATTTGGCAGCATTAATGAAAAATAAAGGTCAAATTATTGCATTAGACATTCATGAATGGAAACTGGCAGAACTTAAGCGAAGAGCCAAAAGAGCCGGTGCACATAATATTGAAACCAGATTTATTGAAGATAACAAAGTCATCAAAAGATTACACGATAAGGCAGACAGGCTTCTATTAGACGCTCCTTGCTCCGGTTTGGGGGTTCTGAAAAGGAATCCGGATAGCAAATGGAAAATAGACCAAGAATTTATAGACCGAATAAAAATAGAGCAACAAGCCATTTTACAAGACTATGCTAAAATTCTGAAAAAAGGGGGACAAATGATTTATGCCACCTGTTCCATACTTCCTTCCGAAAACAACAAGCAAGTAGAGATTTTTCTCGAAAATAATCCTAATTATAGTCTTTTAAAAGAAGAAAAAATAATGCCAAGTAGCGGCTACGACGGATTCTATATGGCTTTGATTAAAAGAGTTGAATAATCCACTTTTTACTTTTCTGTTCCTATTTTAATCTCAAAGAAATTCTTAAAATTGCACAATGGTAATTTATTGGGAGTTACCCAGTGGTGCCGTGCTTCTTTAGAAAAAAGAACTTCTCCGGAATAAAAAATCAACGGGAAACCCGTTCCGGAAGTAATTAAAAGCAGAAAAGTATTTATAGCATCTTCTATTGTAGCGTCTTTTTTATATTCCAGATATTCTTTTACCAGCTTCAGCCAAAACACTGTAAGAGTTTCGTGATAGCCTGAAGTATCTGTATTTTCTGTACCTACCGAAATGTTATAATTTTTTATGGCATCTGTTAATTTAGCCAGTGCTTCCTCTTCCGAAAACTGTTGGGCATACCAAAAGGCTACTATAATATGTGCCTGATGTGTCCATTTTTCTTTAGGCAAGGTTTGATGATTGAATTGATGAATAATATGCTGTATTTTTTCTTCGGAAATTCCCATATATTACTGTTTTTATAGACAAGATTATTTTTTTTTGATTTATAGATAATATTTTAGATGTATTTAGTATGAATTTAGAATAAGAGGTTGTGAAAGTGAATGTTAAATAAACTAAATAGCCGTACTAAAGGATATTTTTAGAGTTTACCTTTGGTGAAATAAAGCGTTTCTAAATATTTTATCAATCAAAAAAGTTTAAAACTCTACAATCAATCCAAAATAGGAGAGTGGGGTTAGGCGTTTCCTGTCTGAGGTTTCGAGTTGGTAGCGTTGAAGATTTTCAGAATCGTTTGGATTCTCGATAATTGGTTTACCGTTTTGGTCTCTTGCAAGCATTACCACAGGAAGTGCTGAGGGGTTTTTAGACATATTGATGTTGATAAAATCCAAATAAGCAGTAATTTGAAATTTGTTGAAAATCCACTTTTTCTCTGCTCGAATATCAAGTTGATAAACCGTATTACCACGCACCTGATTAATTTTAGAATAATCGAAAACAGGGCTGTTGGCAATATTCCAAATGTTAACCAAACTGCTTTTTTCGAGGTTGTAGGGCGTTTCTGGAACTGCACTTTGGAGACGGAATCTCGCTCCCAAATTCCAATTTCTATTAAAATATTTCCCAGCCGTAATATTAATGATATGGCGACCGTCCCATGAAGACGGTGTTAGGATTCCTGCAAAATCCGAAAATTTAGAAAATCCGAATGTATAGGCAGCAATTCCATAAAAATTACGAGTTGTTCTTTTTTGGGTAAGGATTTCGATACCGTAGGTCTCACCGGTTCCTCGACTATCGAGTGGTTCTGCTCCCAGAACGCCAAAATCACCACCTAAATTGGCTAAACTGATTTGATTTCTGAGAGAGAAAGGGTAGTTTTTGTACTTTTTGTAATAGGTTTCTATGGTTACCCGAAGATTATTTTTTCCGTTGTACTCCAAACCTCCTACAATATGTTTGTTCTCAATATATTTCAAAGTATTTTTATTGATGAGGCTTCCATTTTGTACAAAACCTAAGGCAGTATAAGAGGGAAGTTGGTAATAAATTCCGGTATTGAAATTAAAAGCCCAATGCGGAGCAAATGTATAACTAAAAGCCAATCGGGGAGAAAGCTGTTTTATAGGATTGCTTGTCTCTTCCGAATAATTGGAGGCGTCGGTTCGGATGCCTGCGGAAAGTTTTATTTTTTTATCGGCAAACTGTACTGCAGATTGTAGATAGAGACCATATTGAAAGTTTTGTAGCGAATTTTCGAAACTATCGGTGTTGTTACCCGTTTGCGAAATCTGCTTGCTGAAAGTATTGCTATAGAAGTTGGCAAAATTAAGGTTAGTTCCTGCACTCATTTGTATATTGCCCCAGTTCCATTTTCGGTCTGCTCTAATCTTGTTTTCCGATTCTTTTGAATGATAATCCAATAACAAGTTTTCGGGAATTTCTATATTTCTGAAATATTTTGTTGCTCGGTTGTCCAGCATATTTCGACTCCATGTAAAGAGCCAAAAACCGTTTTCGGAGAGCATTTTGTATCCCATTCCTACGGTATAGTTCCATTGCGGAGAAACGGGTAGTCGCTCAATTAGCGTTCGGTTTTCGGGAGTATCTTTGTATTGATCCAGGTTTAGTGTGAAACGATCAATAGCACCAATTCCTAAAATATAAAACTCGTCGCCCGATTTCAATTTTTTATTCACTTTGAACTGTGCATCGTAGTACGAGGGTAAAAAAGGAAGCCCTATGGTTTTGAATAAAAGCTGAAGGTTGGATTTCCGTACCGAAAAAAGTCCGGTCCAGCTTTCGTCTTTACTTAGTGGTCCATCTGCCATGAGTTGCATATCATCTAACCCGATAATAGCTTTGTATCCTATTTTTTCTTTTCGGGCATTTTTTAAATTAAACTCAAAAAGTGAAGACAACATTCCGTTTCGGTTAGCAGGAAAAGCACTGCTGTAGAAGTCTACATCTTTAATAAAATCTACCGTAAGGATTCCTCTCGGTCCACCCGATGCACCTTGGGTTTGGAAGTGATTGATGATGGGAACTTCGATACCATCTACAAAAAATTTATTTTCCGCAGAAGATCCACCTCGAATAAAAAGATCATTTCGGAAAGTTGCCGTAGTTCCCACGCCGGGAAAAGAGGCAATAGCTTTGGAAACATCACGGTTGGATCCGGCATTTTTCTGTACTTCTTCACTGGTAATATTTCTTAATGAAATAGGGCTTTCGATTGTAGTTTTATATTTTTTTGCGGTGATTTCTACCGCTTCTATACTTTCTATTTTAGTGGGATTTAGTTGTACTGTATAGCTCTTGGTTTGTCCGGGAATTATTTCAATATCGAATAGTGTAGAAGTTTCGTAGCCTTCACTCATAATTTCGAGATTATAGGTTCCGGCAGATATATTTCTCACAAGAACTTCTCCACTCTCTGAGCTGAAAGACTGCTCTGTACCCAAAATTTTTACCGAAGCAGAAACAGGTTTCTGTGTAGTTTTATTGACCACAGTTACCCAAATATTTCCGGATTGCGAAAAAAGTAAGGTGCTTGTGAAAACAAAAAGCACCATCAAATTTTTTAGTAAGTTCATTTCAGTACATGACAAAAATATAACCTGCTAAAAATCAGCTAATTAAGTAGTTTTAAATTTGTATAAATGACTGATTTTCAGTAAATTAGTAGATGTTTACGAAGCATTCTATTCACCACACGAAA
>JAGOJI010000078.1 GCA_017995195.1 Cloacibacterium sp. | reverse complement strand
CTAATATACTAAAAATATTAGGTGTGTTTGCGGAGAATCAGATTTTAAATATTTAGTTGTTTAATTTTCTGAGACAAAGATATTTTGGGTAAGTATTGTTTTTTTCAGGATATACCTTATTTTGTATCGGGTGTTTTTCCTGTTTTTTTAAGATTTTTTGATTTCTTTAATGAAAGTTTCTAAATCCGATTTTTTTTTAAAGGTTTTTAAATACTTTCTATTGGAATCAAAAATCCTATATCTTACAATTTCGAGTGAACTGCTCCCAACTTCTTCCTTGCTTCCATTGAGTTGTATGTTTTCGGAATCTCTATACACATAATACTCTGTATTTTCCGAATCTTTTATAGAATACATGAATTGTAAACTATTTCTATTTCCGGTTCGATGATTGAGGCTATAAGCATCTTCGATTGAGGTTTTTCCTTCTCTGTAGTTTAGAGTTTGGGTGGAACACGAGATTGCGAAAGCTCCAAAACCTAGTAAAGTGATTAATATCTTTTTCATATGTAGATGTTTATTGTTTTTTAAAGGTCATATGGAATCGCCAAATCTTCATAAGTGTTTTTGTTTTACAAATCATGGCGATTTCATAGGATCATTTTTTAGTTATTTGTAAATTTCTTGGAACAAATTTAGAAGTATGGGTAGCGTGAAATAAGAGTAGAAACACCTATTGTTGATAGGAAAAACACCCTTTTGCCCTTAAGGAGATTTTCCTATAAAAAAAACCGAACGACTATGGTTCGGTTTTTTTTTGTGTAAAATATAGGAACTGTTTTCTCAACAAAGATGATGCTTCAATGCAAAAAGTACTAAGCCTACACGACTTTTCACATCGAGTTTTACAAATACAGCATCTCGGTAACCATCTATAGTTTTGGGGCTAAGGAACATTTTGTCGGCAATTTCTTTGTAGGTAAGTTCGCTACAAGCATGTTTGATAAATTCTTTTTCTTTCTCTTTCAGTTCAGAGATAATATTTTTGGCGGTATTTTCTTCGGTACGAATTCTAAGTAAACTCTGTGTTACCAAATCGGTATAGAAAATTCCTTTTTCGTGAACCGTTTCTATAGCTTCGAACAGTATTTCGGGGGTCATGTCTTTTAGCAAATAGCCTTTGGAACCGGCTTTCAGCATTTGAATAATGGTGTTTTCATTATCTTCCATAGTGAGGGCAATTACGCGGATTTCATTGTGATTTTTAGTCAAATAATCCGTGGTTTCAATGCCGTTTTTGTAAGGCATATTTACGTCCATCAAAACAATTTCGGGTTTTATGGGAGCAGATTCTAAATCTTTAATAAATTCTTCTCCGTTTTTGGAGTTGAGTACCACTTTGAATTTAGGGTTTCCGGCAATCATATTCTCTATTGCCTTAGAAATCATCGAATGATCATCTACAATGGCAACTTTTATAGGGTTTTCGGTTTGTTTTTTCATCTGTAAATTTTTATTGTTTTTTTTATGCATGATATGCACCTCTTATTTTCATTAGTTTTTACGATATGTTAAATGAACCGTTGTTCCTTGATTTTTTTGTAAAAAAATTTCAAACTCGGTGTTGATGAGTTTGGCTCTGTTTCTGATGCTTTTTAGTCCGCTTCCGTTTTGTTTTTCGGTGTCATCGAATCCTATTCCGTTGTCTTTCAGTTGAATTGAAATCTTTTCTGTTTCATTTTGTACAGAAATCGACATTTCTTTGGCTCGCGAATGCTTTAGTGTATTGTTCATACACTCCTGTACGATTCTAAAGAGAATCAAAGCGTGTTTGGAGTTGATATCAATGTCATGTTCATTAAACTGAAAATTGATTTTCAAAAGATTCAGTTTTTTTATTCTTTTTACCTCTCTTTCTATGGATTCCATTAACCCGAAATGTTCTATTTGCTCTGTAATCAGCGTTTTCGAAAGATTTCTAATATCCTGAATGCATTCGCCCAATAGCTCATTAATCTCCTTGAGCGACTCTTTGTTTTCCCCATCTAATACATGGATTAACTGATTGTTCATTAGTTTTGCGACAGATAGTTTTTGTCCCAAATCATCATGCAATTCTTGGCCGATATAGCTTAAAGTTTGTTCCTTCATTTCCACCTGAGATGAGGCTAACTCTTGCCTAAAAATGGCAACTTTCTGTTGTTGCTCCAGTAGTAACTGAGATTTTTTTTTGATGAAAAAAATATAAATAAGCACCATCATAAACACTACTACCAAAATAGTGAGCGATGAGAAGATAATGAGCAAATCGGTATTGTTAAAATGCATTTTCGGTTAATTTTTTAGAGGTAGCACGAAAAACCCCAAATAAAATAATAGAATATCCTAAAATATTGAAAACGGCAAGAAATAGATAAAAAATGCTGATATTCATGCTTTTATCTGCAACACTGCTAATGATGGTTAAAGGTAAAACACCTGTGTAAATAATAATAAGTCCCAAACTCGCCCAAAATGGGAAATAGCTTTTCAGGTGCATAATTCTGTTGGAATTGAATGTTTGATTCAGAAGCAGAACAATAGAGAAGAGCAACAAAATGGTATTTACAAAATTGGTAATGAATGGAAATGAACCGAAAAAATCTTTGATTAGTAATACAGAAATAGCATAATTCAATAGAAAAACAATAATTAAGTACAGCTGTATTTTCTTCAGTTTTTTTGATTCTAAAATTTGATAAAAATAGATGAGTAAAAATAAAAATACAAACAAAATAACCCCAATAGAATAAGAAAAAGAAGAGTTGTAATTAGGATTTCTAAGTCTCATAAAGATATTGAAAAACTCTATACAAGTTCCCAATCCCATAGCAATAATGAAGTATTGAATATTTTTACCCAAATTTTTTCTTCGGATAACCAAAAAAATAGTTACCAAAAGCATCAAAATATTGATAATCCATCCTGAAATCTCTCTATTAAAAGTCATTTCCTGTGATTTTTTAATGGGTAGTAGAATAGGGTGGTGAAATTTGTCCGAAATCTAAGCCTAAAATCCCATCAATAGATTGAGGTTCTGCCTCATCAATCGCTGTGGCGCTTCCTTTTGCTGTTTTTGGAGAAGGCTTGTAGATTGGCGATAAAAATAGGGTTTGATAGCCTTTGTAGGCGGGGTTCTGGCGTGGGTCGATTACTGTATTTTTAGGATATTGTCCGTATTTTATAGTAATTGATACATTTTTGATGTTCTTTTTAGCAGCTTCCGTTTTTACATACTGGATGTAGCCTTCCAAAACCTCTAAATCATAAGAAGTTTCTTTGGAATCCGGGAGGTTTTTATCCCTTTTTGAGTTGATAAGTGCGTAATTGTTTTGCTCATACTCTGTAGAAAGAATATCCGCCAGTTCTTTTGTAATGAGGTGAGCAACATAGGATTTCGAAATAGGTTGGTTGTAGATTCTTTGCATACAAGATTGTAGACCTACAACCAATAATGTGCTGGAAATAGCACCCAGAAGAAAAAATTTAGTTCTCATATCGTTTTATTTTTAGCAAAAATATTCTAAAAAAGAAATACATTGATGAGGAAAAACACCCTTTTTCGAGGAGTTTTTTTCAGGAGTATCTTTTATATAAAGGTAACTAAAAATTTAACCGGAGAGATAAAGAATTATTTTTTTGAAAAAAGTTTTACTATATTTTCTACTAAAAAAGCAACATGGGTAGACCTTCCTTTGGTGTCTGTAGTGATATTTTGGTCGCTTCCTGTTCTTACAATTACCAGTTGTTTCTCAGGAATAACAATAATGTACTGTCCTAAAATTCCCCAAAAGAAAAAATGTTTTTCGGCGTGATCGTAGTTAGTCCAAAGTCCTGCACCATAAGCTCCCTTAGAGAGTGTCGTAGGAGTTGTTATTGTAGCTACAAAATCGGTGCTCAACAGTTGTTTTCCGTTCCATGTTCCGTTTTGTAGGAGCAGTTGTCCCAATTTAGCAAAATCTCGGGGAATGGCGTGAACACAGCAAAAGGTTTTTTCCATTTTGTATTCATCGGTGATCCAGTATGCATCACTTTCCATACCGAGAGGTTTCCAGAGTTTTTCCGAAGCGTAGTATGCCAACGGAATGCCTACTGCTTTCCGCACAGCGAAGCCGAGGAGTTGGGTGTTTCCGCTTAGGTATTCAAATCGTTTGGCAGGTTGCTCTTTCATTCCTCTTCTCAAGGTAGTTTCGGCAAGGTTGTCTCCATAGTAGGCTTTGGCATTGGGCTGAAAAGGGCTTTTGTAATGCTCGCTCCAGTCGTAGCCACTTTGCATGCTTGCCAAATCCAGCAAGGTCATTTTTTTTGCTCTTTCGTCTCCGTTACCGAAATTAGGATACCAGTCGGTAAAGGCTTGTCTTACATTAGAGATTTTACCATCTTCAATCGCTTTACCCAAGAGCATTACGGTAATTGCCTTTGCCACCGAAAATGAGTTGGATTGTTTGTACGTACCATAACTGTCCCAGTATTGCTCATGAATAAGTTTACCATTTTTAACCACCAACAAAGAAGCTGTATGGGTTTGTCTCAAATTTTTGATTAATGCCGGTGAGAGAGGTGTTTTGTTGTACAGACTGTCTTTTTGCCATTCTTGTGGAAATCCTCTGCTTATTATATTTTTCTTGAAAAATGTACCATCATCTATTGTGGCACTTTTTTCTCCACGCAGATAAGTTAGTTTGATACCGTTAAACAAATAATCGTATCCTGTAGCATAAATTAGGAGTATAATAGCCGCAAAAAAAGTGGCTATTCCCAGAAGTATTTTTTTGAATATCGATGTTTTTGGCATTGCTTTGAGTTTTAACAAAAATAAACTTTAATAGCAAAAATAGGTGATATATTTTTAAATTTTGAATAGCTTATTTCATGCTCTTTTTCAGAAACCATCTAATTCTATTACTGTAATTTCAGGTAAGATGCCCACTCTTCCGGGGAAGCCAATAACTCCAAATCCACGGTTGACATAGAGGTATTTGCCCTCACTTTCATAAAGATCTGCCCATTTCGGGTAACGGTATTGTACAGGAGACCATTTTATGTTTTTGAGATCAAGTCCAAATTGCATTCCATGTGTATGTCCGGATAAAGTGAGGTGAACATGAGTAGGATGGTGTTTTACTTTCCTGTCAAAATGAGTAGGGTCGTGTGACATAAGAATTTTAACGGTATCATAAGGAACGCCTCTCAGAGCTTTGTCTAAATCTCCAATCTGGGGAAAAGGCTTTTCACCCCAATTTTCTACACCAAGTAGGTAAATTTTTTCCCCATTTTTGTCGATAACTCGGTGTTCATTGTTCAATATTTCGAAACCTGCCTCTTTTTGATATTGAATTAATAAAGGAATGTTTAAATCTTTTTCTTTCTGGTTTTTCCATATACCGTAGGTACCGTAATCGTGATTTCCCAATACCGAAAATTTCCCGTCTCTCGCTTTTATTTTAGAAAAAAGAGGTATGAAAGGTTTGAACTCATCAGCATAATTATTAATCATATCTCCTGTAAACAATACCAAATCGGCATTTTGTTGATTAATGAGGTCTATGGCGTGTTGCAGCTTTGATGGATCTTCAAAACTTCCGCTGTGTACATCAGAAATTTGTACGATTTTGTATCCTTGGAAATTTTTAGGAAGATTTTTGAATTTTAGTTTTATTTTTCTTGCTCTATGTCTATATTTTCCGAAAAGTACTCCATCAATAAACAATCCGGATAACAAAGCGGTACTTCCTAATGCTATAAGGCTCAAGAATTTTCTCCTTTCGGGAATATAAGCCGTTTGTGTACTCAACTGAGAGATAGCCAATTGCCCCAAACGCACAATATCATCTATCAACAGAAAAAAGAAAGCCAACAATTTGGGGATTAGAAATATGGTAAACAGTGAGATAATCCAATGGACATACTTAGGATTTCTCTCTGCCCGATTAAAATTTAACATGAAATAAAGAATTATTCCATAGATAAGTATGGTAAAACCCCAATAAACCCACCTTGCCCAAGAACTGCTGACTAAATTCTTGAATCCTTGGTATACATAAAACTCAATGAGGAAAAATAATCCGAAAAATAAGATAAACCTGTTCTGTAAAGACATGGTTACGAAGGCATCTTATAAACAATGCAATTGATATTCATGCCCGCCCCAACGGAGCCCATTACTACAAAACCTCCTTTTTTAAAAGCATGATTGCCTAACTTTCCTTTTACAATTAAATCATACATAGTAGGTATGGTAGCTACAGAAGAATTCCCCAATTTTTGTATGGTCATAGGTGCTATATCAAGATCATATCCTGATTTTTTATACAGTTTAAATAGTCTGGATACCATGGCGTGATCCATCTTGGCGTTTGCCTGATGCATCAGGATTTTATCTACATCATCTATGTCTATTCCTGCCGCATCCATTGTTTCTTTTACTGCTATAGGCACGTTTTTCAGGGCGTATTCGTAGATTTTTCTGCCATGCATACGGATGTAGAGTGTTTTTTGCTCGGCATCTTTGTTGATGGAAGGAGAAGCTTCCAGATAGTTGAGCTCCTCGGCATTGTCACATACCGTATTGCTAGCGATAATACCTACATTTTCATCATCAGTTGCCTGTACCACTACAGCTCCGGCTCCGTCGGCAAATATCATTTTATTTCTATCGTAAGGGTCGGTTACACGGCTCAGGGTTTCGGCACCTACCACCAAAATAAGTTTTGCTTTTCCTGCTTTTATGAGGGTATCTGCTAATACCATTCCTTCAATCCAACCGGGACAACCGAAAATCATATCATAGTTAATGCATTTTCTGTTTTTAATTCCCAACTTATTTTTCAATCTTGAAGAAAGTGAGGGAATGAAGTTAGAGGATCCATTTGCATCTACTTCACCAAAATTACTGGCGTAGATGATGTAATCTATGGTTTCTCTGTCGATTCCTGCATCTTGAATGGCTACTTCGGAGGCTCTGTAGGCTAAATCACTATTAAATTCATCATCTTTTACATATCTTCTCTCCTCAATTTCAGTGATTTCTACAAATTTTTCAATGATTTCGGCATTGGGCTTATCTATGAGTTCTCCTTCGTCGGTAAAAAAGGTGGAGTCCATAAAATGGGAACCTTTAATAACAACTTCCGGGATATAACTTCCTGATCCTATGATAACAGTATTTGGCATATTAAATTATAATGTGTAAATAATTGGGCAAATTTATAAATTTAATGCAATATTCAATCCAAATATTATGGTTTTCAATTAAATAATTTGCCATTCGCTATTATAACAATAGAAATAAGCCAATGAAGCCCCGATTGGGCTAAGATAAATTATTCTTACTTTTGTAGCCTAAGAAATCTGCTAATTCTGTTTCTCATGAAAAAAAACGCCTCGCTTTTCGGTTTTCTGATTGCTGTTTTGGCAGTTGCCATTTCTTTTGGTATCTATTATCTTTTTTTGGAGAAGAAAAATTATTTTTTAGTGGATAATCCTACTGCGAATACGTATTATTTCAAAATCAATCGCGGAGAAGAGCAAATAATTTCTTCGGGGCAATCGGTAAAGGTAAAGCTCAATAAAGGAGGAAATCATATTGAGGTTTTTAATGAGAAAAAAACACCACTTTTTGACTCCTCTTTTGTGGTGAAAAAAGAAAGAGGCTTGTTAAATATTGCTCATCAGGATTACTATATCAACCGGCAGTATTACGGGCATATTACCAATAAAGATTCCTTGCTTTTACTGAATAAAGTAATGATAGACGGAACTCCTTATATGGGTGATTTGAAACACTTCAACCGTCTGTATTCCGAAGATTTCTATTTCAATGTAGATGAAGATTACAATAAATTAATCAAAAGTGTAGATAAAATAGAATCACGAACAAAAATCTTTAGAAAGCAAGATTTTATCAATTATTACAAAGAATATTATCAATTTTAAAAATAGTTTTGGCAAAACTCAGAGCCACGTACCACTTATATGAAAGAAGTAACTCCTTACAATACAGCCGATAGCAAAAAGAGTCAGGTAGAAGATATGTTTGATAACATTGCTCCGAAATACGATTTGCTCAACCATGTACTCTCCATGAAAATAGATGTGCTTTGGCGAAACACACTCGTACAATGGCTCAACAAAGACAAACCTCACGTGGTGTTAGATGTGGCAACAGGTACAGGAGATTTGGCGATTGCAGTACAGAAGGGAACTCAGGCAGAAGTAGTAGGCTTAGATTTATCTCAACAAATGCTGAACGTAGGAATTGAGAAGATAAAGAAGCTCAACCTGCATCAAAAAATATCAATGCAGAAAGGCGATGCCGAAAATTTACCTTTCGAAGACAATAAATTTGATGCCGTAAGCGTTGCATTTGGAGTAAGGAATTTCGAAAATTTGGAAAAAGGACTCAGCGAGCTGAGAAGAGTAGTAAAAGAAGGTAAAAGCGTATACATTCTCGAGTTTTCCAAAGTTGAAGGTGTTTTAGCACCATTCTATATGTTTTATTTTAAAAATATACTACCCGCAATTGGGAGGTTGGTATCCAAAGATAATAGAGCGTATACCTATTTGCCGGATTCGGTAAATGCTTTTCCTTTCGGAGAAAAAATGAAAAATATCCTTTTAAATATAGGATTTTCGGGAGTGGAATACAAAAAACTAAGTTGGGGTATCGCCACCATATATAAAGCCACGAAATAATGAATACAATAGTAAAGTCTTTTCTGGTTCTCGTGTTAGGAGTGTCTTCCTATGCCAACGCACAGTTTAGAACCAGAGACAGAATCGATAATTTAGAAGGTTTCGATAACAAGAAATACAGTTGGGGCTTTTTTCTCAATCTCAATAATTACGATTACAAAATGGTTCTCGATCCTACCAATGGTATGATTAGTAACCAAAATGCGGTACAATCTAAACCTACTTATAGCTTTGGAGCAGGCTTAATCGGGCGAAAAAGACTGAGTGAAGATTTTGATTTACGCTTGGAACCGGGATTACAGTTTACGGAAAGAGAACTCACGTTCGAGAATGCAAGGCTCAATGCACCTAATCCCAACGATACTCAGTCTTATGCTGTAAGAAAGGTAAAATCCACATATTTGGATATTCCTCTTTTGTTGGAATATCATGGTTGGAGATGGTACAATTCCCGTCCATATATCTCCGGAGGAGTGAATTGGATGGTAAATTTACAATCCAACGAGGCAAGTCAAGACGATAACCAGCAAGCTATTTTTCGCTCTACAACACACAATTTCGGTTGGTCTGCCGAGATGGGAATTCAGTTTTATTTTGGTAGATTCAAGCTAACGCCCGCAGTAAGAGGAACTTTTGTGCTCAACAACGAGTTGGTAGCGGATAATCCCGATACAGCACCTTACTGGGCAGGAGCACTTTCTACCATTCATAGCCGAGCCTTCATGTTTATTCTAAAATTCGAATAAAAACATTTTTATGTAATTGTTTAGTTTTCAATGTGCTATGGTGTAAATATTTTGTACTGTAGTAAACTGATTTAAATTTTACATTACCACTAAACAAATAAAATGTAATTACACCCAAAAAGAAATATTTTTTTTATATTTTTGTCTCTAAGTTAGAACAGACTTTTTGAAGATGCTCAAAGAATTAGAAAGTAATTTTTCGGTACTTGAAAATAAGATTCTCAAAATCAACAAAAATTTTAGGAATCTCAACGAAAAATATACCGAACTTTCTGATGATTATCAACAACTCATGTTGAAATATGAAGAAGAAAAAAGGAAGAATCATGAACTGTTGGAGGAGCAAAAAAAAATAAAGTTAATCTCGGCAATATCAGGAAATCCCGATCACAATAGATTGATGAAAAACCACATCAACAGATTGATAAAAGAAGTAGATGCCTGCATTGCCCAACTTCAAAATAGCGGAATGTAATGGAAGTAAGACGAATCAATATTGTGATTGCAGGAAGAAACTATCCGCTTAATGTACCCGCAAAAGAAGAAGAAACCTTGCGTAAGGTAGGAAAGCAGATTGAAGAAATGATTAAAGAATTTGAAGCCAATTTCGATGTAAAAGATAAACAAGATGCGTTGGCGATGTGTGCCCTAAAACTGGGAACCAACGCAGAAGTATATCTTACCAACGGAGAAAAAAATATAATGTCTTCCAACGAGAGAGTACTAATGCTCAATCGTATGTTGGAAGATTTGGAAAAGTAGATGCTCTTTTCCGAAACAACTTGCCTACAATAGTTCTAACACAGCAAGTAAACTCAACGCTAAAACAATGCCGGGCGAAAGTTTATTAGATGGCGTGCCGCAACTCCTGCGGATTACAAATAATAAAAAACAGTCCAAATCGTGTTAATAAGGAGTTTACTCTTATTCAATGGACTGTTGTAGGTTTTTTTATTTGAAAATTGAAAGTTTATAATCATTATAAACAATTCAATTTTAAATTAATTTGATTAAAAAAATTTCAGTACATGACAAAAATATAACCTGCTAAAAATCAGCTAATTAAGTAGTTTTAAATTTGTATAAATGACTGATTTTCAGTAAATTAGTAGATGTTTACGAAGCATTCTATTCACCACACGAAA
>JAGOJI010000077.1 GCA_017995195.1 Cloacibacterium sp. | reverse complement strand
AACAGGAGATGAACGATAAAGTACTTCCTGCGTTATATGCCATTGGTATTTTGCAGGAGGAAGGCTTATCTTTTCAATATGACCAAGTAGAAGATATTGCCGAACTATGGGAACGAACAAAAGAAGTTCTTCCGTACAAAGATGTAGAAGATCAGTGGTTGATTGACAAGTTTGGAATTAAGGTCATCGGAAATAGGGAGGTTCAACAAAACAAGTTAGGTTTAAATTTTTCAGAACATTTTTTCGACTAAGCCCCAAAGATTATTTTGGGGCATTGCATCAAAATTTACAACAGCAATACCAAGAGTGTAATTGTGAAAAATGCCGCCGCCTAAATCTTTCTAATGATTCTACTCCAAAAAAAGATTTTAAAAAGATTTTAAAAACTGCTGAAAAAGCATTTAAAAAACTTCACGAAAGGGGAAAATATAATCCTATAGATTTAGAAAAAGTAAAGGAGTACAAAGATTTGATGGAAGAAACTTCACAGATTTTTACCTCTACTATTCCACATGAGATTCCTAAAGAAATGAAGGGGTATCTTGAAAAAGATGCTTTTGTTTTTTCTGGACTTAAAACACACGCCCAATTAGCAGAAGCAAGAAGCTTGCTGAAAGATGAAAGCGGTAATATTCGCCCTTATCACGATTTTGAGCAGAAAATATTAAAACTTAATACCAATTATAATCAACATTATTTACAGGCAGAATATGAGTTTGCTATACAAAGTAGCCAAAGTGCTGCTAATTGGGCAAATTTACAAGAAGATACGGACAGGTATTGGCTTGAGTACAGAACCGCAGGAGATGATAGAGTAAGAGTATCTCACCAAAAACTCAATAAAATATGTCTGCCAAAAACAGATGTTTTTTGGACGGAATTTTATCCGCCTAACGGCTGGAGATGTAGATGTGTAGCGGTAGAAGTATTAGCAGATGATTACACGCTTTCTGATAGTGAAAAAGCTATACAAGAAGGCGAAAAAGCGACCTCACAAATCGGAAAAAACGGAAAAAACAAACTGGAAATTTTTCGTTTTAATCCCGGAATAGAAAAACGAGTTTTTCCTAAAGGTAATTCTTACGAAAAAGTAGTTGGTTCTGATAAGGTGAAAGATGTTATTAATAAAGAATCTTATAAGCTTCTTGAAGACAATGAAAGGTTTAATATTGAAAGATCACGAGCTATTAATAGAGGAATTGATAAGATATATTCTTCTTTAAATGAATACGAATCAACTTGTGTACATATGTATTCTATGCCTGATGCATATTATGGACATTTAAATAATTTCAATAGACACGGTAAGATTAGACTTGGTGCTAGAGCCGATGGATTCAATAAAGAAACATTAGAATTAATGACAAATACAATTAATTCTGCTTTAGATAAGATACCAGACAGGTTTATTGGGACTGTTTATAGAGGCACTGATTTAACTTACGAGCAATTCAAAGTTTATGAAGAGGCTTGGAAAAATAAAACTGAATATATAGAAAAAGGATTTATGAGTACTACTATAGACAAAACTAAAATATTTGAAGGAGACACTATGTTTATTGTAGAAACTAAAAATGGAGCAAAAATAGATAAACTTTCTGCAATATCAGGAGAAGATGAGGTTTTATTTAAAAATGAACAGAAATTTAAAATTAAAGATGTTAAATCAGATAAAAATGGTCAAACTATTTATATGGAAGAAATTTAATATGACAATAATTTTTATTTAATTTCCTCTCTTCATCTTGAGCTATTTTAACATCTGTTATATTTTCTAATTCATTAATCCATTTTTGTATAATCTTAGAATAAAAACGTAAACGTTGCTCATCACTCAATCCTTCAGGTGCAGGGTGAGTATTTTCAATATTTTGTTTTTTTTTATAAAATTCTTCTAGAGTCATAACACAACAAAAATACAAAAAATTTTAAAATGAAAGAATTTCTAAACAAAATAATTACGGATACCAAAGTAAAATTAGGCGACGAGTTCGACCAAAACTTTGAACGAAAAGCCTTTTTTGATAGAAAGTGGCCAACGCCTAAGTTATATAATAGGCTTGGTTCACCCATGCAGAGAACGGGCAAATTACGTAGATCTTACCTTAATCCTAAAATTACAGGAAATGGAATTGTATGGAGCAGTTCTATGCCTTATGCCAATCTTATGAACAATGGAGGGGAAATAGTAGTTACTGAAAAAATGAAGCGTTTTTTCTGGGCAATGTATTATAAATCTGCGGGAGCCATAAAAGGCAAATCTGATTCTGAAAGAAATTTAAAGCTTACGAAAGAAGCCGAACAATGGAAAGCCCTTGCTTTAAAAAAGGTAGGCGACAGAATGAAAGTAGAACAACGCCAAGTAATAGGACATCACCAACAAGTCGACAAAATTATCAAACAAGTGATTGACAAAAATTTTAAAGAACTTAATGACGATTTTAAACATAATTTTTTACTCAATAAATAAAAGATGAAAACTATTTTAGAAAGCATACAAAAAAAAATCGCCGAAATCCCCGAGCTGAAATATGTAGATGAAAATTGGGGGCAAATTGATTATTACAGCCCTAATATGCCTGTACAATGGCCGTGCTGTTTAATAGACATACAAAATGGAGACTTTTCTAATATTGGAAAGGATTTAAGCAAGAAACCGACCGCCAGACAAATGGGGCAACTTTCTATTAAAATAATCGTGGCCAACCTAAAATTAAGCAATACCAGTTTCAACGCTCCCTTATCACAAAAAAATAATGCGTGGATAGTATTTGAACTTGTGCAAAAAATACACGAAAAATTACACGGATTTAGCCCTGTAACTAATTGTAGTAAAATGCTTCGTAGCAATTTCCAAAGAACATTAAGAGACGATGGTGTGCAAGAATATGCTATACTTTATAATTGTGAGGCAAGCAATATTTAATCAAATAGAGAGGCTCCGTAAGTTTTAGATATTTCGGTGTCTAATTTCGCCTTTTCTTCGTCTAAATCAGTATTTAATATAGAATATAATGTATCTCTACTGATGCCGAATTTAGGATAAATATACTCCCTATGAATAACAGTAATAGGAATAATACGGCAGTCATGCTTATTAAACTCCTCCATCACCAACTTATAGCGATGCAGAAGATTTCTTTTTCTGCCAATGTTTTGTTTTGAAACTGCCATATTGGCACAAAAATAAAACTTTAGGAAACATAAAACAATATGAGTTTCAAATAAAAAAAACGCTCTAAAAAGAGCGTTTTTTATAAATCTAAAGTCCAATAATTTTCATGCTTTATAAGTCTAGTAAACCTATCTTTATTAGTGTCTGCTTTTTGGTCTTTTACAATCTTATCCATATCGGCATTATTATCTACATATTTTTTCCATAATGGAAAAACAACTAAAAACCTCCCGCTAATATTATCTATATTCCAACGCTTATTTCCTTTGATTTCTAAATCCAAATTTTGTCCTTCATAGGTAATATATGTTTTAATAATCAACTCGTCTTTATCATTATTTTTATTTACAAATTTGAAAATTTCAATTGTTTTTCTTGGAACTGATTTTTCTAAGAAAACATAGTCAACTCCAGTAGTTTTAACTATTTCATTGAAATTTTCATTTAGTTTATTTTCATCTTGAAATGCAAATTGTGGCGTTAATCTTTGTCCGTAAATAAATACTGACATTAGCATAAAAAATAATAGTTTTTTCATTGTATATAAGTTTTAAATTGTGGTAATTCCGATGTATCAATTTTATTGTAATCAATTCCAAAATTCTTACAAAATCTTTTCCATATTTTTTTCTTTGGAAGTTTGAAACTTTATGAGCTTTTGGAATCAGATGTGAATACTCATGAGAGAAAAACGTGATATTATCTTCAAAATCAAAATTTAACTCCCTATTATCATATTTTATGTGTTCAAGGTCTATTTCCTTTCCCATAATTGAAATCTTAACGTCCTTCCAACTGTAATTAATATTTTTCATTTTTCAATACCTCTAAAGTCCTTATTAAATCAAACAAATTTTGAAAATATTCAAGATTAGGGGCAGTCCCAAACCTATCAAAAATATTAAGTCTTAAATCTTTAGAATTATATCTCGCCAATAAAGATAAAACCTCATTAAAAGCCTCTTTTTGCAATTCATAAAGATAGAAATGATATTCTTTCCGCTCCCTATTTGGGCATCCATAATCAATAGTGACTTTTATAAGCTCATTAAAAGAGTACTTATTTTGTAAATTATGATATGCGGTCAAATAATTTTTAACACCAAACTCTGTAAAATGGGGTACTCCAACAATTTTAATAGGCTCTTTTGGATAAGTGTTCATAATGTATAAAATTACATTCAAATATACTAATAATCCCGACCTACAAAGTAACCAAGAAAGAAAAAATCAGTAGGGTTCATTTTTCTACCTTCTTTTGGTATAAAAATAATGGTAGAACCGTATCTGTCTTTTTCTATTGTATATTCGTATTGAAGTGTGACACCTATACCTTGTGAGCATGTCTTCAAAGCTTCTAATATTTTTTCGACAATGTCGTTTTGAATGTTGATTCTGCATTCCTTCATAATCAAAATTATTTAGTTTATTTTAATAAAAATTACGGTTTTCCTTAGTCGGTTTAAAGTTCTTTTAAAAGCTCTTTAATCTCCTTTTCAAAGACGTTTAAATATAAAGTGCTGTAGCCTTGCCTCTCGTTATCTTTAGTAGCAGTAAAGGTGTTCACTTGAAAAGATGGCTCGCTTACTAAGAATTCTTCTGTTGCGGGTACAATAAAAGAAAATACTTTCACTTCATAGCCCTTTTTTTGCAAGTAATTAATAACATCTATTTGTGGTAGGTGCATTTTTATTTCCATTTTTATAATATCTGGTGGAATTGGGGTTAAACGTATCATTTTTCTAAATGTTTTTCAAGGTCAAATATTGAAATTTCTAAAAGGTAGTCAAACTCTTCTTTGGTAAGAATATAGCAGTTATGTTTCTCAATATTACCATTAAAAACGATTTGCTTTAATTTACCCTTAAAAAAAGCCAAGACAAGACCATAATAATAATTTTCATCTTCTTTTTCTATCCTAATATAGCTGTGAACTTTATGGTCACCACTTAATTTACTTACATATTTCATTTTTCTATTTTTTTCTTGACATTGTTTTTTTTATTTTTCTCAAGTATTTTTCGTAATTCAATTTCGGTGTTTAAAATTTCCCATACTTTTTGATGTGATGATTTTGCCGTATTTTTAAACATTGTGTTTAGCATTTCATCGCTCATTTTTCCTACATCATTTTGAAGCTTTTCGCAATAGGCATCCAAATTGAAAAGAGGATTTTCCCTATTTATAGCAGATGTTGGTTTGCCAGCACTTTTTAGCATTTCAGAAAGTTTTTTTAAATTCTCTTTTGCTTTTTCGTCGGGAACGTGATTGGCAACAGCATCATTTTCTACACGTCTACGGATATTTTCTTGATTCCTAACTTCATCCTCAAAAGCCTGCGTTTTTTTGTCCATATAGGCGTCAACCCATTTCAAAATAACTACGGTGTCTAAACGAAAAAAATCGCCAAATTCTCCACTTCTTGCCATTTTGAAGAACAAAACCACATCTTCCAAACTTTCGCAACTGAAACGCTCGTAAATGTCCCAAGCCAATTGAATCTGTTGATCTTCATTGAGGTTGCCTTTCACGTTTACCAAGTTACAGAACCGCTTTATGAGAACAAAAATTGCTGAAATATGTTCTTTTTTTTGGCTTTTTTGATTGATCATTAATTCGTTGTGAACGCATTTCTGTACTGATAATTCTCGCTCAATCTCAATCAGTTCCGTCTTCGCTTCCAAACTATTATCCGCTACTTTTACCAAACATTGCATTAATTTTGTTGAGTCCAGAGGTGTGGTCAGTTGGTGCTGTTCGTTTTTGATTAAGTTGCTCATAATATTGCTTGTATTTCTGAGGATTTTCTTTAATGGCGATAATTTGGTTCAAATACTTTTCCACATTGCTTGGTCGGAAAAGTGTGGTCGGGCAAAGATGTACGTTCATCACTTCGTTATTCTTCCATTCCAATGTTTTTACCTGTATAATTTCTCGCAATTCCTGTTCGGTGTAACCGTCTTTCAAGCGTGCTGAAATAGGTTTTAAATTGCTTTTAATTAGCTTAAATCGTTTGCTTGCTAAATCGTTTAGGTAGGCGAGGATTTCTAATTCGAGGGTTAATGCTTCTGTTTTCATAATACAATACCTTTTATTTTATTAAAGCTCTCTTATCTATCAAAGTATTTTTTCAATTTGTTTTAAATGATATAAAGTCTTTAAAAAATGCTGCTGATTATTTAAGTTAATATTATAATTGTTTATGCTATAATATTGCTTTTTAACTGTCCCGTCTTTGTTATATTCATTAGTAACATCAAGAAAAACATCTAAATATTGAGTTGACCACCATTCATAGTCAAACTCTATTTCTTCAATTTTTTCTATGTGTTTAAATTCTAAGTTTAGTATTTGTTCGTAGATAATACTTCGGGCATATTCATATCAATTATAACTTTGAGATTCGCTTATGAAACAATCTGCCAATCTACCTGTAAAGGTTAGGTCTTTTTGTCGATGCAAAAAAGCGTTGTACAAGCTATCCAATCTTGTAGATGTAATGCTGTTAAAGTCTTTTTCTCCCGCTGCTCTACAAGCCATTCCCTTTACATAATCAATAGTTACTTTTCTATTCATTTTCTCTAACATTCCGAATATTACAGCAATTACTCTTTTACGCTTTTTGTCCAGTTGTAAGGCGTTTTTATTCAAAACAGCACAAAGCTCATGCAATTCCTGTTTTGTCAACTCTCTTGCACTGGCAGTTCTACCCTCTGTGAATAAGTTTATAATTTCCGCCCGTTGCTCCAATAACCCCTCGGAATTAAGAAGCGTCATTAATTTTTTTAGTGTTGCCATTCCCTCAATTCAATATATTCTCAAACAATTCTAAAACTCTATTTTTCACATCTAAAAATTCAGCTTCTGTTATTTCTATGCATTCTTTTGGCTCATGGAAAATATCCGAATCGTTTATATAGTTTTCAAACCTTGATTCTTTTACGCAAATTCCTCTGAACGAACCATATTCATATTTTAAAATTTTAAATACAAATTTTCTGTTTTTGGTTAGTACTTTATAAAATTTGCCTAATTCAAATTCTTTAATTTTATTTTTCATTTTTTCCTTTGCTTTTAAAAAAGTCGTGTTCGTTTTGCTACCAACGCCTTTTGGAAAGTTTGTTATTTTTTACCAAGGGGTAAGGTTTGCGATGCTATATTTTTTACTTAGGTGAGAGCTGACATTCGAATTCGAGTTCTGATTATCGGCATCGTTGAACGAAAAACGACCAGCTGACGAAGAAGGCAGCACAAACATCACACAACCTTTATTCATTATTCAATCACAAAGCAATCTCTGTAGAGCCCTTCAAATTGAGTTCCTGCATAAGTCGCCAATTCTTGCGATTTGAAGCAAAGGCGAGAGCCGACACCCGAATCCGAGCTCTGACCACCGGCACCGACGAACGAAAAACGACCAGCCGACGAAGAATCGTCAAAATCAAACCACGGAAACCATTTATCCCATTTTCCATTGCTCCAGTCCGGCGTCCAGTCTTCATTTAATGCTTTTGTAATCAATTTTAATTTTCTATAGGCTATTTCGTCCTTAGGTAAGCCCTCGCAATCCTCATTAAAAATACTCTCGTCATTACCTGTCTCCATTAACACATCAGCAAAAGTTTTAACGCGTTCTTTGATGTCTTTTTTGAAGACTGAATCGCTGAATAAATTTTCCAATAAGGTTCTACCTTTTGGAGATGCTTCGCTGTGTGCTTTCAACACCACATCTTCTGTAATCTGTACTGTTTTCATTTTTTAAATATTTAGGTTAAACTGTAAATCTAAATTCCATTTTTTTAGGAATGCCGTCTATTTTTACAAACTTCCAACCACTTACATACATGCTGTTTTGGCGGCGTTGCTGAGCTTCAAAAATTATCTTAATGCCCTCCGCAAAACGCTCATCATTAAACTCTTTTTCCAATTTCGAGAGCTCAATTATTTTGGAAGGATTTAGCATTCCGGTTTTAGAATTTGGCTTTAAGAAAGTATTAACCGCTGCCGATAATTTTTTGTTGTTTTCGTCTTCTGTAGAAAGAGAAGAAATAAATTCTTTTATCTTTTTCACACCTTCACTTTCTGTACCATCAAAGCCTATTGTTACGTTGTAACCGATAGTAATGCTCGCAGAGCCGTCCTCCAAAGTAGATGTGTGAGAATCTTGTTCGTTAATCTCTGTGCCGTAAACCGATGCTTTAAGTTCCTGTAATGGCTTGTAATCATTCCAAAGTTGATTGATCGCTGCCTCAGTGAGTTCGTTATGGCTAATCCAAAAATCAATATTTTTGTTCACAAACTCCTGAGATAATTCTTTGAAGGTAGTTTTGTCTTGCTCTGTTTTTTTCTTCTTTTCCTGTAGTGCTTTTTTCAGTTCTGATTCTGAAAATTGAGTTAAATCGGGGGTTTCCATTTTTAAATTATTTAGGGGTATTAAAGTATTCTCTTGTGAACATTGAACGACTAAATGGATATCTACTTAAGTCCATTCCTCCGATAAAACCAAAAGGCTTTGAAATCGTTAAAACAATTTTTCCATTTTCAACCTTCATATCTTTTCTATATTCTTTGTTAAAAGCCTCATTAATTTTATTCAGAACATTATCCGAAATACTTTCTCCGAGGGTAACGGCTACTTCGTTGTTCTCAATTTTGATGGTTTTAAACCATTGGATTTTTGTTAGTTTCTTAATTACTTTCGTAGTGTTCATAACTTATTTATTTAATTGTTAAATTTCTATGTGTGTATGCGGAGTATACAACGTAGGTGCGAAATATTTAAATCTCAAAATCAACTCTTTTACGCTTGGGTAAAAATCTATATTGAACCCTACTGGAAGTATGAGTATTCTCGCTCGCACTTCTAATTGAACATTGCTGAGGTCTTTCACTTTTCGGTGTAACCTATAACGCCTTCTATTTTCTTTGACGGAATAGCGATTGCTTTTCTTACGCTTCTTCCTCACTTTTGGGGGCGGTTCTATGGGAGGAATATCAAACAGTGTTTTCATTGCTTACGAATTTTCTAATTTTAGTTTTTGGATCTAAAATCCATTTTCCCGTCTTTTGTTTTTCTTGTTGTTTTGCCTTTTCTAAAGACTTCAAACTCGATTCCCTCTGTGCCAACATCATGGCATTGCCATTAATGTTGTATTTCATTCTTTTTGCCATATATTTTTATTTTTAATATTCTTCCGGATTCCAGTTGATTCGCTCAACGATTGTTAGGATATACTGTATTTTTTCTTCTGTTTTGTCGTTCATTTGGTACGGAACGCCTTGCAGATAAGCACTTCGCTCTTTTTGTATAAACATTCTGTCGAAGTCTGTAAGGTGTTTCTCAACTTGACTGTCGTATTGCAGCACAAGCACTAATTGCTCTTCTCTTGTCATGTTATTTTAAATTCTGTGATAGCTTCTATAGTTCTAATGGTGGCTAATATTTCTACTTTTTTTCCTGTTTTTAATGCCAATCTTTTAGCATTTTCTACAGCGATAGACACATCGGAATATTTCGCCTTGCAAGGGGTTTTGTTGCCTTGTATAAGTAGGTAGTAGCTTGGTGTCATGTTAGTTTTAATTGTGCTTTTCTCATTCCTTCTTCCCAAATTATGTAGGGCTCGTTTCCTCCATATCTCGTAGATTCCACAGGAGAAGCAACAAATTGATGTACTCTTATCTTTACATCTGCATGGTACTTAACTCTGTCAGCCAAATCGCCCTTTGGCTCGCTTCCTTTTGCATGACTGATAAAGATGAATAGCTTTTTGGGAAATTCCTCCAACAAAGTGTCTATATCCTGCCTTTCAGCGTTTAGATATTGTAAGCTATCTACAATGACAATATTTGGGCTTCTGTCTTTTCGTAATCTTATTTTCATTGTTTCTAAATCCTCACTCTGAAAACCAAACTTACTCCCCGCCGCTTTCATATTATTGTCTTTTAATGCGTTTCTAAAAGACAACTTAACCCCTTCCTCCAAAGTATTGTAATACACTTTTTCAAATCCCGACAGATATTTAGCCAACTGTAATGCGAATCTCGTTTTGCCCTGCCCGGAAAGCCCCCAAATAACCCAACAACCTGCAACCTCCGGTGTGCCAATCAAATTCAGCCAATCGCCTTGAAAATCCAACGTTTTAAAACTCTTTTTCTCAATGTCTGCGTAGGAATATAGCGGGGCTATTTTAATCGTTTCTTGCATTTATGCTACTTTTTTCAACTTCAATAGTTCTCTTTTTATAAGTCTTTTCAATCTTCTTAAATCCTCCGCAAACTCTATATTTACCTGCTTTTCTCCTGTTTTAGTCTTTACTTTTGTCGGCTTGATTACGATTTCCAATTCGCTCCAAATTCTTAATTTAGTTTCTTCCTCGGTTACGCCGTTTGCCTCACAAA
>JAGOJI010000157.1 GCA_017995195.1 Cloacibacterium sp. | reverse complement strand
GAGTAATCGTATTTTTAATAACTATAAATAAGAGATATCAATCATTATTTTGTGTGATCGTGTGTTTTTGTTTTAAAGGTTTTGAATTTTTATGATCTAAATAAAAAAATTTGTAACAATTTACTCGTTTTCTTTACTAACATTTTAGCGATTTAATCTGTAATTATGAAGAAAATTCTATTAGTTTTTATGATGCTGATGTCTACCGTTGCTGTTTTCGGTCAAAAGACTATAAGTGGGATCATCAACGATGGCGATGGAAAACCACTAGCCAGTGCAAGTGTAACGATTGAAGAACCCGGCAAAAATGCAATTCTTGCCTACGGGATTTCTAACTCGAAAGGGGAATATAAAGTGACGTTCAATTCGTCCGAAAGCAATCTTGACCTGAAAATCAAAGCATTCAATCAAAGACCGGTTACGCAATCCATCAAAAATGAAGATCAGAAAATCAATTTTTCTATGGATTCTCAGGCAACAGAAATACAGGAAGTGCGGCTGAAAACAAAATTAATCACCAAGAAAGGTGACACTATTTCCTATGATCTGAAATCATTCGAAAATAAAAATGACCGTACGCTAGCCGATGTTCTGAAAAAAATCCCTGGAATAGAGGTCAATAAGGATGGAACAGTTCTCTATCAGGGCGAGGCCATCAATAAATTTTATGTCAATGGAAAAGACCTGATGGAAGGCGGCTACGGAACTGTGAATAATTCTCTTCCGAAAGATGCAGTTTCCAAAGTAGAGGTTTTGGAAAACCACCAACCGGTAAGCATCTTGAGAGATAAAGTGCCATCAGAACAGGCTGCACTTAACATTAAGCTGAAAAAATCAGTTACTATGACCGGACGTGGAGAGATCGGTGCCGGATTCAGCCCACTTCTTTGGAATGTGAAATTAACACCGATGTTTTTCGGGCAAAAAAACCAGTGGGTAATTAACTATAAAGCCAATAATAATGGTGAAAGTGTGGAAAACGAAGGTAATCTGCTTGCTTTCGGAAGCCGTTGGGAAGGAAGAAGAACACAAACCTCTCAAAAGTCTTGGACTAATATAGAAACTGCAGGCGTTCCGGATGTTCCCGAAAAAAGATATCTATTGAACAATGTTCATTTTTTCTCCGCCAATCTTTTGACCAATCCTTTTAAAAATAAAGAATGGGAATTGAAAGCCAATGCCAACTATACTAATAACGCTATAGAAAGAGAATCTTATAACAGCACTGTATTTTCTGACGGAACATCCATTGTAAGAAACTATTTTAATAACCTCTACTCTAATAAAGCAAAAGGCGAATTGATTTTTACCAAAAATGCTAAAAAAGGTTTCTTCAAAAATACAACCACCTGGACTGGTATGTGGAACGATAATAATGCCGATATTTTTAATTCTCGCTCTAACATATTTGCTGCTGAAAATCTAAACGCACCGACATTTAATTTTACAAACTCATTAAGCTCCATTTTACCTTGGAAAGACAAATTATTTAATGTGATGAGCTATGTCAGTATTCAGAATGACAGGCAAACACTTTTTTCAACTCCAGGGATATATTCTCCAGTACAAAACTCAAGTATTTATAATTCTCTGGAGCAATATCTATCCGTCAAAAGTATCAATACAACCCATTCTGCATCAGTAGGTTTCAGTTACAGAAAATGGACTTTTACGCCGGAGGCCGGAATCAATGTTAATTTTAATTCTATGAAGTCCTATTTAAGTGGGATGAATGGAAATCAATCTACACTATTTGACTTAAGCTATCAGAATAATTTAGAATGGAACGAGGTCCAACCATACACCCAAGTAGGATTGAATTATAAATCGCAAAATCTGAACTTAAACATCACCTTACCGGTTAATTTTTATGCTATCGATTATAATGACAATCTGAGAGGCACAGGTAAAACAATCAGCAAAACACGCTTCGAACCTAATTTGTTTGCAAGCTACGATTTTGCATCCTTCTTCAAATTGTGGGCGTTTGGAAGCATTAACAACAATTTTGGAAATTTTGGTGACGTGTATGAAGGAAACATACTTACCAATCCTGCATTTGTACAGTTAAAAAACAGTCCGATTCCGGCTAATACCTCTAGAAATGCCAGCACAAGATTAGAATACAGAAACCCGTTGAACAACTTATTCTTCAATGTAAGTTACAGAATTGGCAACAATACCAGCAACCTTGTTACTAATAGAATCATTGATCAGCAAACAGGTAATACATCAATCATTGTAGAGGAAAATGATAATACTTCTAAATCCAACAGCCAGAGAGCAGAGATAGGAAAATATTTTCCAAAATTTAAAACCAACTTATCGGTTAATTTTACAAACAGCAACAGCACGAACTACAGTAAAGTAAATAGTGTTTTCTTTGCTACTAAAAATGAATCCCAGTCCTTCGGACTGAAATTTAACAATACCTATTTCAGCTGGCTAAGTGTAGATTATAATTTGAGTATGAACTGGAGAAAAAGTACAGATACGTTCTCCAACTCCACTAACAAAAATGGTGGTTGGAACCATAATCTCGCTACATACATCTATCCGTCTGAAAATCATACTTTTGGTTTTATCTGGGATGACATCACTACAAATCTTGAAAATGAAAGCTACAGAAATTCTTTCTTTGACCTTTCTTATCAATACACTTGGGTAAAAAGGAAAATAGATTTCGAATTTAAATGGTTGAATATCGGAAACAAGAAAATCTATGAAACGGTACTTGTAGATTCTCAGAATAACTCTATTACCAGAAATACCTTTAAAATCCGCCCAAGCCAGTTTATGTTCACCGTAAAGTTCAACTTTAAATAACTCTATTTTATATTTGTAAAAGGCAGTTCATCTTTTTGTCTGCCTTTTTTATTTTGCTAAATTTTAGATCACTAAATTTTTAGGTATGAAGAAAATATTTTCTTTATTGATGATTACAGTGAGCTTATTAT
>JAGOJI010000076.1 GCA_017995195.1 Cloacibacterium sp. | reverse complement strand
ACATACGAAAATCAAAGATTTTGTGTCTTATACACCATTTATAGACAGTTTAGCCACCGAGAGTTTGATTTTTACCGAAGCTTATGCCAATGGGCGACAGTCTATCCATGGTATGAGTTCTGTTTTGGCAGGAATTCCTTCTCTTAAAGATGCTTTCACATCGTCGCCCTATTCCAATCAAAAAATACAATCTATTGTTTCTGTATGCAACGATTTGGGCTACGATACTTCTTTTTATCATGGTGCTCCCAACGGATCTATGGGCTTTTTGGGATTTGGGAATATTTTGGGATTTAAAAACTATTTTGGTAAAACTGAATTTAATAATGATGAAGAGTTCGATGGAATGTGGGGCATTTGGGACGAGCCATTTTTTCAGTATTTCGCTAAAAATATAGGAAATAGACAACCTTTTATGGCTACCATGTTCAGTGTTTCGTCTCATCATCCGTATAAAATTCCTGAACAATACAAGGGTAGATTTAAAAAAGGAAAAATAGAGATTCATGAGCCTATTCAATATACTGATATGGCTCTTAAGAACTTTTTTGAAACGGCTAAAAAACAAGCGTGGTACAACAACACCATCTTTGTTATTACGGCAGATCATACTAATTTGGTACATTATTCCGAGTACCAAAAAGCCATGAACCGCTTTGCTATTCCGCTGCTTTTCTTTTCTCCTAATCCGAAATACAATCTAAAAGGGGAGAATGCAGAGCCTGCACAACAAATGGATATTTACCCTACACTTACTGATATTATTGGGTACAATAAGCCTATCAGAAGTTGGGGAAGAAGTTTGGTGTCAGATAAAAAAGAGCCTTATCTTATTGTAAATTCTACGGGTATAGATCAGTTTATGATAGGTAATTACATCTACCTTTTCAATGGTAAAGAATTTACCGGTATTTATAAAAAAACGGATTTAGGATTAGAAAAAAATCTACTTCACCAAGTCAAAAATTCTGAAATTGAACAAGGAATGCTTATTTCTAAAGCTTGGTACCAAGATTATATGAATAGAGTAATCAATAGAAAACTGAAGTAGTTGTTGAATAGGTTTACTTCTAAATTTTTATTGTTTTTTTATTCCAATTGTCTCCGACAAAAAAAGTTTTATGAAATATTCTTCATAAAACTTTAGTCCAATCTTTTTTAGTATTATAGTCGAAACTATTTTTTTACTTTCCAAGTCTCAAAAAAAGTTTTTACTTTTTCAAAGCTATATCCTTTGTTTTCTTCGAGTACAGAGCTGTCTTGGGTGTGAATTTGTTTTCCGTTTGGGTCTAAAATAACAAAAACAGGATAGCCGTATTTTTTTCCGGGATCACCGTATTTAGCGAATATTTTTTCGTTCTTATTCTTAGGAGACCAGTTCAGATGGTAGTAGAGATAGTTTTCGTCTACTATTTTTTTTAGTTCGGGAGTGGTATTGATGTAATTATTAAACCTCAAACACCAAATACACCAGTTTCCACCCGCTTGTAAAATGATATTTTTATTCTCTTTTTTAGCCTGTTTTACTAATTCCTCAATTTTCTTTTCGGCGTTTTCTTCCTCGTTGTAGGGTTTGGGTAAAGAAGCCTTTTCTTGTTCAGCTTTTTTCTTTGCCTCTATCTTGGCTTGTTCTTGGGCTGAGGTAGTTACCTGAGCAAAATGCAATGAGGGAATTAATACTCCCAAAACAGCGATTTTATACAATAATTTTGTCATATTTTCTTTTTTTTCAAATGTAGTAAAAATTATAAACTTTAGAAGTTGTATTTTTGTGAACTATAACGTATTTATTTTGAATCAATTTTTATTCCAAATACTCATTTTAATTTCTCGGCTACCGCTTAAGGTATTGTATATCTTTTCGGATCTTATGTTTTTCTTTAGTTATCACTTGATAGGGTATCGTAAAAAGATTGTTTTGGAAAATCTCAGTAAATCTTTTCCCAATAAAACCAAGGAGGAAATAGAGAAGATTAGAAGGAAATTCTTTGTTAATTTTTCAGACTATATCATCGAAACACTCAAGGCTTTTACTATTTCGGAAACAGAGTTGAAAGTGAGGGTTCAGCATATTAATCAGGAATTATTTCATCAAGCAAAGGCAGAAGGTAAAAATATTATTATGCTTTCGGGGCATGTGTTCAATTGGGAGTGGATCAATGCTTTTGCTACACTTATTCCGCAGGAGCACAGTTTCCCAGTGTACAGGGATTTGCAAAATAAATTTTGGGACAAAAAAATAAGAGATATGCGGAGTAGATTTGGCAATCAGGCAATAGATGCCCGGGAAGTCATTAAGCATATTTTTAGAAATCCTAACGATGGTAATTCGTGCTATATGTTTGTTGCCGATCAAACTCCACATGCTAATCTTATTAACTATGGTTTGGACTTTCTTAATCAAAAAACACCTGCTTTTATTGGGTACGATAAGCTGGCGACACGTTTAGATTTGTTCATCATCTATTGTGAAATGAAGAAGGTAAAAAGAGGATATTACCAAGTAAACTATCACCGCATATTGCCCGATGGAGAAAAATTTGAAGAGTTTGAATTGGTGAAGAAATTTCACCATTTATTAGAAGAAACGATTGTCAAAAGACCCGATAATTGGCTGTGGTCTCATCGCAGATGGAAATATCAGTACGCCATCAAAAATTACGATGGACATTTATAATTTTTTTTGACAGATGAAGGTTGCTATAGTCTTACTTAACTGGAACGGAAAGCATTGGTTAGAAAAATTTCTGCCCAATATTATAGAATATTCCCAAGAAGCTCATATTTATGTTATAGACAATGCTTCTACTGATGATAGTGTAGCTTTTGTTAAAAAATATTTTCCTACTGTTCAGGTCATTCAAAATGCTCAAAACTTTGGTTTTGCAGGAGGATACAACGAAGGTTTAAAACAAATAGATGAGGAAATTTATTGTCTTTTAAACTCCGATGTGGAAGTGACTGAAAACTGGCTTGAGCCGGTAAAACAATTATTTCAAAGAGACAATCGTATTGCAGCTATTCAGCCCAAGGTTCTGTCTTACTATGAAAAGTCTCAATTCGAATTTGCCGGTGCGGCAGGTGGTTTTATGGATAATTTAGGTTATCCTTACTGTAGAGGAAGAATTTTTGATAGTGTTGAAGAAGATAAAGGTCAATATAATGACGAAATTGAAATCTTTTGGGCATCGGGCTGTTGTTTCTTTATCCGAAGAAAAGATTTTTGGGAAGTTAGTGGGTTCGATGAACGATTCTTTGCCCATCAGGAAGAAATAGATTTGTGCTGGAGGCTTTTCAACTTAGGTAAAAAGATATACTATACGGGACAATCTACAATTTACCACGTAGGCGGCGGAACTTTGAACAAACAAAGCCCTCGTAAAACTTTCCTCAACATGAGAAATAATTTGAGTATGCTACTCAAAAATTTACCTGTGAAAACACTCATTTGGGTACTTCCTTTTAGATTGGTTTTAGATGGTATTGCAGGAATTTATTTTGGGCTAAAAAACGGTTTTTCTCATTTTTTAGCAGTTCTTAAGGCACATTTTAGCTTCTATGCCCAGTCACCAAAGACATGGCAACTTAGAGGAGAGCAACCCCTATCCAATTATTACCAAACAAAATGGCTGATTTTTAAACATTTTTTGAAATAAATAGATAAGAAGTAATTTTAATTGATGGAAAGATCAGAATTTCTAAAAATTTTAACAGCAGGAGCAGGAAGTTTATTGTTTACAGGGTTTGATGTAAAATCTGAAAATCTAAAATACGACTTAAAGAAAGTAAAAATTTATGATAATTATGTGAGAGGTGTTCATTTTCGCAAGAAAGATTTTTTATCGGCTTCGCTTAAAGAAAATGATGGTGTAAATTTGGTAAGAGAGCCCGAAAATAGATACGACCGTTTTGCAATACGCGTGGAAAAAGACGGGAAATTTTTGGGCTACATTCCTGCTTACGAAAATATAGTCATGGCAATGCTTTTAGATCAAGGTGTGCAATTAGAAGCCAATGTAAGTGAGATTAAAAAAGATTTAAAAGAAAAATCATATTTAGACAAAGTTCTTGCGATAGAGGTTTACACTAAACTTTTGGTTCCGTTTCAGCATTTGTACACCAATGATTTGACAAATCATAGAGCAGATGATGCGGAGGATATTTATAGGAAAGGGTAAATAAAAATCCCACGGAGTACGCAGGATTAAAGATTTTCTTCGGCTTTTAAGCCTTATTGTGAATTGCTTTCAAAAAACAAATATATAAAAAACAATTCACAACATATATGATAATTAAAAATTATTTCTTTTTAAAATTAATTTTCAATCTAATTTTTGTTAGGCTAAACTTAAAATTAAAAGAAATTTGAATTTTCATATTGCAAATTTAAACATTTATCATATATTTAACCAGTTTTTTTAAAAATTTAAACTATGAGCAAAATTTTTGGAATTGATTTGGGTACAAATTCTATAGGTTGGGCAATAAGAAATACAAATGTAGCAGATAATCAGATTGAAGATTATGGCGTAATCACTTTTGAAAAAGGTGTTGCATCTGAAAAAGGTAATGAGTTCCCTAAAGTTCAAAAAAGAACTGAAAGCCGTGGAAAAAGAAGAAACTATCAAGCAGAAAAATATAGAAAATTTCATTTGTTAGAATTTTTAATTGCCAAAAATATGTGTCCGTTATCAATTGAAGAACTGAATAATTGGAAGAAATATAGAAAAGGTGAAAAGCGAGAATATCCTCAATCCGAAGATTTTGTTAATTGGTTGCGTTTTGATTTTAACGGAGATGGAAAACCTGATTTTCATCTTTTTGGAAAAGACGAGCACGAGAGTTATTATGTTTTTAGAACTCTCGCTGTAGATGAAAGATACAAAGATATTTTTACGAAAAACGCACATATTCTTGGTCGTGTTTTTTATCAGTTGGTGCAGAGAAGAGGTTTCAAAGGGAGAGACGAAGCAGAAGCCAAAACAATGTTGGAAGGAAGCGACAAAAACGGAACTAAAGGAAGAAACGATATTGAAAAATATTTAGAAAACTATAAAACTTTGGGTTCCGCATTATATCATTATCAAAAAGAAAATGGCGGAAGAATTAGACAACGGTATAATTTGCGTAAAGACTATGAAAGTGAGTTGAAAGAAATCTGTGAAATTCATAATATTTCAAAAGATGATTATGAAAAACTATGGAAATCAATTATTTGGCAACGACCTTTGAGAACGCAGAAAGGTCTTATCGGAAATTGCATTTACGAAAAAGGTAAAAAAAGAGTTTCTGTAAGTCATCCTTTGTATGAAGAGTATAGAACTTGGATATTCATCAATAATTTAAAGATAGAACCGCCTTTTCAGGAGGATTTGCAAGAGTATCTATGGTCAAAAATTTATCCTATTTTCTACAAATCAACAAGTGATTTTGAACTGAATGTTATTGATAAGCAGTTAGCAAAAGATGGTGCGAAAAGACTTTCACGACACCACGAAAAAACAAAAGTAATTTCAGCAAAAATTTTGAAATTCTTTCAGGACATTTTTGGGGAAAATTGGAAAGAAATTTTGCAGTGGAACAATATTCACGACAGAAATCCACAGCAAGAAAAGCGACAAGAAAAGTTTTACACTTTTGAAGATATTTGGCACGTTCTAAACACTTTTGACGGGCAGGAAAATTTAAAAAACTTTGCTCTTGAAAAACTAAATCTTGATGAGGAAAAAGCCAATAAATTTTCAAAATTCAAGCTACAGCAAGGTTATGCAACTTTAAGTCTCTCGGCAATCAAAAAGATTCTTCCATATTTACAAAAAGGTCATCTTTATAGCCACGCAGTTTATATGGCTAATCTTCATAAAATCCTTGGAGAGACACAGATTTCGGAAACTTTAATCAAGCATTTTTCAGATGACTTGTCCAATATTTTGTCAAATGAGAATGAGGAAAGAACCACTTTCGGTATCGTAAATAGTTTAATTACAGCACAATTAGAAGATAGAGATAATCGCTATCAAATTGAAGATGACAGAGCCTTAGACAGTAGCGAACAAAGACGAGTAAACGAGAAAATTCTTGATGCGTTTGGCGAAAAAACTTGGAATAGTTTTACCAAAGAAAAACAAACCGAAATTACCAATTTTGTTTCAGAGGAATTCAGGAAGTTTTTGAAAAAACCGATTACCGAAAAGGGAATTCCATATCTTCAACCCAATAGAATTCACGATAAAATTTTCAAATTTTTACAGGATTCTTGCCATGTAACCGATGATAAGAAAAAGTATTTGTGGCATCCTTCCGAACAAGAAAATTATGCAGAAGCAGTAGAACATCACGAATATTCTTTGAACGGAAAGAAATACTACATAAAACCTGAAAATATTGACCGATTTCTTGCTAAAAATGATGATGCAGAATATGAAGGCCGCTCTATAAAATTGTTGGGAAATCCAGAACCTTTGAGCAAAGGGTTTAAAAATCCTATGGCATTGAAATCGCTTTACAAACTTAAAAATCTCATTAATTACCTTTTGCAAACGGGTAAAATTGATGAGCAGACAAGAGTTGTGATTGAGATTGCAAGAGATTTGAATGATAAAAATAAACGAAGAGCAATTGAACTTTGGCAGAAAGAGCGGGAGAAAGAGAATGAAAAATTTCGTCAAGAGTTTCAGGAATATAAAGAACAGTTCCCTGATAAAAAATTTATTGACGAAAAAACATTAGTCAAGAAAATTCGTCTTTGGAATGAACAAGGCAAAATGTGCTTGTATACAGGAAAACAAATTTCATTTACTGATTTGGTAGAAGGAACCAAGTATGATTTTGAACACACCATTCCTGCAAGCATAAGTTTTGACAACGAGTTAAAAAATTTAACGATTGCAGATGCAAATTATAATAGAAATACGAAGGGCAAAAGATTTCCAACTCAACTCATTAACTATAATTCCGAACAAATTATTGATGGTAAAACTTTAAAACCAATTCTTGCCAACATTGAAAATATTTTCGGAAAAAGAAAGGTAAAGCAAGAAGTTAACAAAAAAGGAAACACTAAAACCATTGTAACTTGGGAAAAAGTTGAGGATTTAGAAAAACAATATGATGAATGGAAGAAAAAATCTGCCTACGCAAGCACAAAAGATTTTAAAGACTATTGTATTGTAAAATATCACATGATAAAAATGGATTTGGATTATCTGAAAGCCAAATTAAAAACATTTACTATTGATGAATATCCTGCAGGTTGGCGAAATAGCCAATTACGAGACACCCAAATTATCACAAAATATGCACTTCCGTATCTCAAAACCTTGTTCAAAAAAGCAAGTGTAGAAAAGGGAGAAGTAGTAAGTAAGTTCAAAGAAATTTATAATGTAAAATTTGCGGGAGAGAAAAAGGATAGAGGGACACACGCTCATCATGCACAAGATGCTGTTGTTCTCACATTAATTCCAAACGCTTTCCATAGAGAAAGAATTCTGAAAAAATATCAGGAGCAAAAGGATATTAGTTTCTACAACACCTATCACGAACAGCCTTTAGATTGGCAAGATTTCAAACCAAAATATGTTTTAGATGTTGAAAACAATATCTTAATTAATAATTTAACCGATAACAGAACAATAACGCAAACTGCAAAAACAGTTAGAAGAAGAGGAAAGATCATTTATGATGTTGATAAATCAGGAAATTCTAAAAAACGAATAAGTGAAGGCGATACCATTCGTGGTCAACTTCACGGCGAATCCTTATACGGAGCAATAAAACAACCTGTAAGAGACGAGGAAAATAAAATTAAGTTTGATGAAAATCAAAAAATGATTCTTCATGATAAAATCAATGTAGTCATCAGAAAACCTTTACTCTTCAAAAAAGATGCAAATTCACCGGGCTTTAAAACGTTAGAAGAAATTGAAAAAATCATTGTAGATAAGGATTTATTCAAAATAATAAAGCAGCAAGTTGAACAATCTGATTTCAAAACCGCACTTACGAACGGTGTTTATATGTTGGATAGACAAGGAAATAAAGTTGGCGAAAAAATTAGAAGGATAAGATGTTTTGAAAACTTGAAATATGAAAATATCATCAAAGTTCACGAACATTCCTTTAAGTCCGACAAAGATTATAAAAAAACAACTTTGGCAACCAATGGAGAAAATACTTATTGCCTTTTCTATAAGAACCATGAAGGAAAAGCCATGAAAATACTTTCCATAGTTGATTTAGCTGAATTGAAATTGAAAAACACCAGGTCACTTTATAATGAACCTGAATTCTCAGTTTTTGAAACCGGAAAAGGGAAAAATAAGAAATCTATTCCTCTGTATGCAATTTTGAAAAGTGGTGACAAAGTAATTTTTTACAAAAATTCAATTCAGGAACTCAAAGATTTAGAGAGAGAGGATTTATCAAATAGAATGTTTAAAGTTTATCAATTTGAAAGTGATGGAAGAATGAAGTTTCGCCATCATTTAGTAGCAGGAATTGATACCGAACTTAAAAAGATAAATCAGGAATTTTCATCAGTTAATTTTGATGAAAAACAGGTCTTTTTAAGAATTACGCAAGCACATTGGAATTTTGCGATTGAAGGAAAAGATTTTGAAATGACATTAGACGGAAAAATTAATTGGAAATCCTAAAAAATGCTCTTCCGTTCCATTTACATCGGCAATCCGGCATATCTGAAGCTCAAAGACAATCAGATGAAAATCCTTTGTCCCGAAACCAAAACACAAAAAGGAAGCGTTGCGGTAGAAGATTTGGGACTTTTAATGTTAGACAATTTTCAAATCACCATTTCCCATCAATTAATCCAAAGATTGATGGGAAACAATGTAGTCATTATCAGTTGTGATGCCATGCATTTACCACACGGAATAATGCTCCCGATTTATGGGCATTCTGAACATTCCGACCGCGTAAAAGACCAGTTAGAAGCCAGCGAACCACTAAAAAAACAACTTTGGAAACAAACCGTAGAATGCAAAATTGAAAACCAAACCCAAGTGCTGAAACGATTGGGAACTTATTTTGAACCAATGTTGGAATACAAAAACAATGTGAAAAGCGGCGATATTACCAATATGGAAGGAATTGCAGCACAGCATTATTGGAAATATTTAATCCGTCCGGACTTTCTGCGAGGCAGATTTGGCGATTCGCCCAATCAGTTTTTCAATTTTGGGTATTCCGTCTTGCGAAGCATTGTTGCAAGAGCCTTGGTAGAAACAGGCTTGCTTCCCGTTTTGGGAATTTTCCACAAAAATAAATACAATCCGTACTGTTTGGCAGATGACGTGATGGAACCTTATCGTCCGTTTGTCGATATTTTGGTAATGAATTGGCTGGAGAAAAATCCAAATTCCGAAGAGTTAACCAAAGAATTTAAGGCACATATTTTAAATATTGCCACTAAAGACGTAAAGATTGATGGTGTAACTAGACCATTAATTGTAGCGATGAAAACCACCGCAAGTTCACTTTACAAGTGTTACACCGGAGAAAAAAGACAAATTTCTTACCCCGAATTTTCATGAAATTTATGTAAAACCGATAACCATTAACTGATAACCGATAACCAAGTTGAATTCCGAACGTTTTAACGCTTACCGAATTATGTGGGTTTTAGTTTTTTATGATTTACCTACCGAAACCAAAACCAATATGCGAGATGCCAATTTATTTCGCAAGCGTTTGTTGGACGACGGTTTTTCGCTGTTTCAATTCTCCATGTACGCACGTCATTGTCCGAGTCGCGAGAATGCCCAAGTTCACATCAAAAGGGTGAAAGGCATGCTTCCAAAAGCAGGAAAAGTAGCGATTATGTGTATTACCGACAAGCAATTTGGCGAAATAGAAATTTTCTTTGCCCAAAACAAAGAAGAACCACCACCAATGTGGCAACAATTAGAACTTTTTTAAATTATATGAAATTTTTACTTTATATTCTAGTTGCATTTTTAATTTTAATAGTAGCTGGACCTACAATTATTACATTTTTGATTTTATTTTTCACTTATTCAGGAGCATTAATCAGTTCTATTTTTGAAACGGATACTTCTGATACTTATGTCATTCTTGTTATTCTCATTTTTTATTTTTAATTTCTTTATTGTTTAGAGCAAAGAAATAATCAAACTACACCGATATATTCTATATGAATTATGAATTTTCACATTCCTAAAAAACCTAAAAATCCGCTGAAATTCAGCGGATTAAATTTTGAGGTTGCGTTGTATCTACGAAAATACAAATTTTGAAAGCAATTCACAACTGTGTCAAGAAAATATCACAAGCAACGTCGGTTGCGTTGTATCTACGAAAATACAAATTTTGAAAGCAATTCACAACGTCAAGGACAATCAAAAAAAACTTCTTGAAGTTGCGTTGTATCTACGAAAATACAAATTTTGAAAGCAATTCACAACCTTGAACCGCTTCGACAAGTTTTTCGTCTGGTTGCGTTGTATCTACGAAAATACAAATTTTGAAAGCAATTCACAACTCAATTCCACCAATTAACTCAACTACAATAGTTGCGTTGTATCTACGAAAATACAAATTTTGAAAGCAATTCACAACTTGAATTTATTTCATTTTTGAATTATTATAGTTGCGTTGTATCTACGAAAA
>JAGOJI010000156.1 GCA_017995195.1 Cloacibacterium sp. | reverse complement strand
GAACAGGACGATACCCCAAGCTGTTCACTTGCAGAAGCATTGGAAAAGCAGGATTTGTATATTAATTCGGTATTGGCACAAATGGGAAGTTCACTTTTATGGAATCTATTTCGTAATGGGTTGACCGAAAACAGGGGATTTTTTCTTAATCTCAAAAATTTCCATTCCCAACCGATAAAACTGTAAAACAAGCCGTCTAGCTACAACCCCGAAAATCGGGGCGGACGGCAAAAATACATTTCCTCCCTATGGTCGGAAACGTATTTTTGCGGAAATCGGAGCAACCCCATTTCAAAAACATAGCCTTATTTTGGAGGTAATGTTTTTGAAAAAAGGTTGCGGGATTTATATTTTGAAAGTAAATATTATTTTTTAGAAAAATTCTCTTTGTTTATATTTGTCTAAAACAAATCTATCTAAAATGATTTATGCTGTACCAACAAAAAAAGGATTAGGGGTTGAGTTATGGGGAACTCGTGAAGATTTGGAATACTTATATGAAGTTATTTCAAAATTTTGGAATGATGAAAATCTCCTTCACATCAAAGGTTATGAAGACAAAAATAAATTGATTAGCAGTTTTTCTTATGAAATCCGAAAAGCATCATATGGAAGTAGGCTAACAAGAAATAGTAGTCATTATTCCTTTGAAGAAATTCCATATTTAGGCTTTAAAGTTTCTTGGGTACACATTGTATTTTCTATAGCGGCATTGAGATATAATATGAGAATGGTAGAAAGCAATAAAGGAGAAATAGCAATGTTTTTACACCTCGAATATTGGATTGAAAGGGCAATGGAAAGCTATGATTCTATAGGAGCAAAAAAACTATTACCATTTTTGAATGATGCTATCGATGCGGGAAACGAATATTTATATCTTTATATGAGAAATATAAACGCAACATTTTTTGAAATGAAAGGTGGAAAGAATTCTTTCAGAAAATTAGCTGACCTACTTAGAACGTCTATATATTCTACCGAGGAATACAAAGGTTTACTTAATTTTCTTCAATCTGAAGCAAAAAAACATAATTGTGCCATTGAAGATTTAGAGTTAGACGATGACGATGATATTTATGAAATAGAATGGTGAAACCTTTAACATAATTATTGATAGCATGACAAGTGATTCTCTTCAGTCGTTAATTGAAAAATTAAATAAAAATGATACATCGTCTAGTTTGATTTATTGTAGACCAATAAGTTCTAATGTTGATTTTGCTAAAATTTGGTTGGACAAGCCAAAATTGACCGATAGTGTAACTTCCTATGATGGACCGGACATTTTTTATTTGATAAAGAATAATGAGAATATTTTTGTTGCCATTGTATTTGATATGAAAAGAGATTTGCATTGGTTTGTTCATCCCGATTTTAGAGGTAAAGGGCATTTGACAAAAGCAATGAAGAATACAATACTTCCTCATTTGTTTCTTACCAGAGATGAACAAAGAATAACCATAAAAGAGCTTGAAATTGGTTTGGCTAATTTTGAAGCTTCCGAAAAAGTAGCATTCAATTTAGGCTTTGTAAAAAGTACAGATGGAGAATACTTCATTTCAAGCGATATGTTTGTTACTGAAAATTATATTATTGGAGAAAACGTTTCGCTTTCTTTAGATAGAATTGATGAATTAAAAAAATATATTAATTTTTTGAGTAGGTCTTTGTGGACTATACAAACTGAAATAGAAATGAAATTTGGTGAAACTGACTATTCCGATGAATTAAAAGATTTGGTGTATCAAATTAGAAACCATACTTGGAAATTGGAAGATTTTTACTGGAATAATAATGAAAGCAAAGATAATTTATTGTAAGACTCTCAAAAAAGGTTAAAGTGGGCAAAAATGCATTTCCTCCCTTTGGTCGGAAACGCATTTTTGCGAAAATCGGAGCAACCCCATTTCCAAAACATTGCCCTACTTTGGCGATAATATTTTTGAAAAAAGGTTGCGGGGTATTATGAATTATATATTTTTTTAAATTTATGGAAGCCTTTAAATTCATCTTCAATATTCTCAAATTCGATGAATTGTAAAATTTCTTTCATGCATTTTCCTTTGAAGCCTCTTACTTTTAAATAGTTTTCCAGTGGCACTTTAGTCAGATCCTCTAAAGTATGACAATCTATAACACTCAGCATATTCCATAGTCTTTTGCTGAACGGGAAACCACTGTTGATAAGCTTCTTATTCAGAGATATTTTTATTTTTTGTTTTTTTTGAGGAATTTTTTTTCTTCGTGAAATACATTCATTCCGAAGCTGATTTCTCATATTTTTTAGAGCATCTATATCTTTAAATATTTCTGATACAGATTTTATTTTAAAGTTTTCAGGAAAAAGCTGTATCGGTTGAATACTAAGCTTTTATAGAAATAATCAAAGAAGTCAGGTAACGATTTGGTAACGGTGCTTATTGCTTTGCTTTTCAACGTGTTTCCGTTAGCTCAAAGCAAATATACAAAAAATTATTTCTGTAAAGTATAGTAAGATTTAATGCTCCGAATACTGCTTTCCATATATGGAGATAAAGAAAAAGAGTTAAGACTCCTTTTCGCATAGTGGAACACAGAAAAACCCTATCTTTCGTCCTGTTCGTCCATTTTCCTAATCAACGTATCACGCACGCTATCAAGAAATTTTGTCTTGTTTATTTTTCGGGATTTAAGTTCCAGAAATGTATGGTAGAAATCTCCCAAATCAATATTAAATGTACCTTCAAACGTTTTGGCTATGACTTTGATGTCCGCATTTCCATTACTAAAAACGCCTTGTGAATATAACCCGTATATAAGTTCTATCAATGCAGTTTTGCTTGCCGTCCACTTCAATGAGTTATCTGAAACCTTTTTTACATTGATGTTATTCAGCTTGTCTTCCAAATAAACTTGTATCAGGTCATTGGCAATTATCTTGGCAACCTTATAATCGTGGGAAGTGGAAAAGCGGTGGTCTGCCTCAAAATAGAAAGTGTCCAACCATAACCGTATGT
>JAGOJI010000075.1 GCA_017995195.1 Cloacibacterium sp. | reverse complement strand
ATAAAGCCATCTGTATTTAAAGTAATTGGTGTAATGAAGTTATTTAAGTTCTCTCCCAAACCTAAGATGGCATCACCAGTCGCTGGAGCAAAAGTCATATTGCTGTTATTACCGTTATCAATACTGTGTCCACCGATGTTTAGAAGTTGGTAAGAGGCTGTCGCATTAATATCTTTGATATTTATAAAATCAAAATTTGTATTTCCTGCCAAAATATTGAGGTTGGCTTGTGCACCCGGATTGGAAGATTGTATATAGGTTACATTACAAGGGTTGCCTGAAAGGTATACAGCATTGTTTACCTGAACTGTTTTATCCGTTGCAAATGTATAGGTTTTCCCGGCAGTAAGAGTAAGATGATCAATTTTAAGATGATTTGATGCTTGATACTCTTGACCAAAGTATAAATTCCCCATGGCGGTTACAGATTTCGCCTTAATATTTCCGGAAATATACAAATAGTACGTTTGCGGATTGGTAAAGGTAATTTCATTAAATACAAATTCATCTTGTGAATATACCATAAGTCCCGATGTCATAAATGCTTGATCATTTATAAAAATACGGCTCGTACCTGCATGTAGTATGGTAGGAAGTTGGGCAGAGCTCTTTAAGCCTATTCCACCATTTGTGTATATATCGGAGTTTCTCAAATATATTATAACGGGATAACTGACCGAACCAGATGATCCGGAATTTATACTCTCGCACCTTATAGTGTTGCCATTGGTATCAAAAATTCCGCCTAATAACCCAATATATCCTATAGTTAAGTCATCTTGTAAAGTCCAACCGCCTACTGAGTCAAAAATAAAGTTGGAGGTAAAATTGGTATCATTAGAGTTAACCTTCAAAACCGCACCATTGGTTGTAATGGTATTCCCCATTTCTTGCGACCTAAAGTAAGTGTTGTTTACAAAATATTGCATATTGTTTTGTAAGGTTATCGAGCCGTAAATATTCATCTCATAACCTTGATAAGTATTAGCAGGAGAAGAAATGATAGGGTTGTTTGGAGCATTTATCCAAGTCATATCTTTCACATAAGCACCACTGCTTGGCATACTTACAGTATTGCTTGTGGGAGTAAAGCCACTGTTGGCATCAAAAACTACATTGGTAAGAGCATCGGGAAGTTGGCAATCATTAGGATCGGGAGTTCCCCCGCTGGTAAACGACCAATGAGAAGAATTATTCCAATCGCCACCACCATTTACCCAATAAAGCGTTTTAGGTGTCATAGTACCAATAAAGTTTATTCCGGAATTATTACCTAAATCTTGAGAATTAGCAACATCAATAGTATTGGCTCCGGTTACCGCAATTTTTTGAATGGAAGCCCGCTCTATCTGTACAATACTTCCTTGAGCAAAGAATAGCTTGGAGGCTCCACCGGAATAATTATTATAATCGTCCCGAAGTTTTATCATTCCATTACACGCATCACCTTTTGCCGTAAATGATTGATTGATGGTTAAGCCATTACCGTCCCATGTAATAGGAAAAGTATACGTTTTACCCGCAGATAAAGTGAGGTTATTGATTGTCCATTTATCAGCTATGTTCCCATCTCCTTTCATCAACACATTGTTGGCGGACAATATAGAACCTCCTATACTGCCTTTAATCAACGGTTCAGACATGGTAATGTTATAGTATTGGTGCCCATTTATTCTATCGTATAGAGAATTTCCATACTGTCCTCCGCCATAAAAGATAATATGACTGGTTCCAGCGTCTAAATTCGCACCGGAATAATACCAATTCTCTTTTATCCGAATGGTAGAGCTCCCCAAAGAGAGTGAAATGGTAGAAATACCTATATTATCATTAATATTTGGTGTTATAAAAGCCTTAGCATCAACTGCGTATCCTGCTGTATTCAGATTCCCTTGGTTGAAGTTAACCTTATAAGGTGTTTGAAATTTATCCTGAAAGATCCAACCTCCACCGTTACCTTCAAAATATATTGCCCCATAATCATTTGCAATTAGCGAGGACCCCAAAACCACGTTATTGGAGGTAATAGTTTTGCCCGGCTCTGAACTTTTGAAATACGTGAAGGGAACGTTGTAAGTCATTCCGGTTTGAAGCTGTAGTGAACCAAAAATATTAAGAGTGCCTTTTACAAAACCGGGAGAATCTCCTGTCCCATCAATTATTGGATTTTCGGGAGCTCCTTGCCAAGTCATATTCTTACAAAAAGAATGGCCTTGAGGAATAATTACCTTGTTGTTTCCCGGAGTAAACCCACTATTCGCATCAAAAATTACATGATCTACTGCAGAAGGAATACATCCGGAACTCGCCGTACCTCCACTTGTAGTAGACCAATGTTGAGAGTCGGCCCAATTTCCACCTCCGCCAATCCAGTATAAAGTGTTTCCTACCGGTGGAGACGTAAAAGTAATATTGGCATTATTGCCCAAGTCTAAGGAATTAGAAGTGGTGATAGGTGCGTTAACAAAATTGATGTCATTCACCATTAAACTATTGAGTGTGGCTCCTGAAGGAATATGAAGCTGAACCTGTTTTCCCGATTCTGTGGACTTCAATTGGGTAAAGTTTGTACATCCTTCAGTTGCACCATCTATGGTAATGCTTTGCAATACGGTTACAGGTTTTCCAAATTCAAAAGCATATTTCTTCCCCGCACTTAGTACCCATTCATCTATAGATACATTATCATGGGTTTCCCAAGAATAGCCATATAGAAATTTCATATCTGTATGGGCAATAAGTTTCTTAATTTTTGTTTTAGGAGCAGAAACAACATTAGAAATAATACCGGGATCATTACTATATGAACCCATAGATGAATTATCAAAAATAATTTGGTTGTATTGTAACCCATCTAATCTTGAATAGAAACTTGAAACTGGGGATTCAAAAATGAGAGTACTCGTACCGGCATTAAAGTTAAGATTATTCGGATTAGCATCCCAAGAAGCATTTATATCCCAACTTCCAATCCATCCGTTCAAACGAATAGTTGAAGTCCCTAAATTGATTGAAACTAAAGAAGTTGCATCAATACTCACATTAAATTTATTGAGTTGGAAGTTTTTATTATTGGTATTAAGACTTCCTTTATTGATATTCAAAGACACATTTTTTCCTGAAAAATCGTCCTGAAAAATCCAACCTCCAGAACCTGTAAAATTCAGGGTAATGTAAAACGGCTGATTGTCTGCATCTACCCCCAATACCAAGCTATTTGTCGCAATTATTTTATCCGGTTGCGTTGCTAAAAAATTGGTATTATATACTGTAAAATACATATTTTGCTGCGTGGTGAGAGAACCATAAATATTTAATACAGCATTATAGTTATTGGAATCGGAAGTTATGGTGGGGTTATTTTGCACTCCACTCCAAGTCATATCTAAGCAGTTGGCGATACCATCTACTATTACCGTTCTGGAGGTTGGAGTAAACCCACTATTCCCATCAAAAATAACATTGTCGTTATGGCTGGGAATTACTGTATGTAGTGTACTTCCTCCGCTACTGGTTGCCCAATGACTGATTTCACTCCAGTTTCCCGAGCCTCCAACCCAATAATAATTGGCTGCTTTTAAAAGAGAAATATTTGTAAAAAGAAATATTAATACGCCAAGGTGTATAAAAGAAGGTCTAAATATTTTCATCAAATAAAATTGTATGTTAAGAAACTTTCTTGAAAAACAAAATTTATTTTGTTAGTTTTTCAACTAACTTTTTCAGTTCGTCGATTTCTTTTTGCTGAGCATTCAATTTTGCTTCCTGGGAATCATTTCTCAATTTCTCTTCCTGCAATGCCTTTGTCAAAACAGGAATCACCTCTATATAGTTTACCGATTTGTAGCCTTCCTTATCCGTATTCACCAAATGGGGCAATACTTTTTCTACTTCCTGTGCAATGAAGCCATATTGTAGCTTATCGTCTCCACCTTTTGCTTTTCCTTTTTTATTCCAATGATAAGAAACCGGTCGCAATGCGGAAAGTGTGGAAGTGGTACTGTCTAAAGTTTTAATGTTTTCTTTCAGTCTTTGGTCGGAGTTGAGGTCTATTGCGGTAGTTTTTACGGTGCCCAAAACATTTACTACTTCATTGGTGGTGGTGCTTCCTGCAGGTTTTTGGAAAACGAGAGAGCCGGTATCGGCTACAGTAACGATTCTGTTTGCAGAAATGGTACCGTCTGAAGTATAGATATTGTTGGCAGGTAATGCGGAAGCATCTTTAGTTTTGAGTACACCATTAGCATCTGCTACTACAAATTTATCGGCTGCTTCTGTAGAGGGATCAAGAATTCTTACCCTTGCCGTGCCGTTTACATCTAACGTATTGGTAGGAGTCGGGGTAGCTATACCAATGAGGTCATCATTATAGTCATTAGCAACGATAACACTACCGCTATTGTTTATATTAAGAGCATAAATTGAATTTCCTATGGAAAGCTGATTGTTCGCATCTTTATTGGGTACTTGTGCATAGCTTCCTATACCAATATTGTATTTTCCTGAAGATTGAGGATATGAGGACAAAGAAAAACTGCCTATAGCTGTATTGAAATAACCTGTCGTATTACGAGCCAATGATTCATATCCTACTGCAGTATTAAATATGCCACTTGTATTTTTAAACAAAGCACTGCCCCCTATAGCCGTATTGTAGACTGCGGAATCATCACTATCGTGTAATGCTAAAGCTCCAATAGCAGTGGTTCCGAAAGGGAGAGCTTCCTGATCTATATTCTGCATGATACCATAGCCAAAAACAGCAACATTAAAACCCGGTCCGTTTCCATCGTCTATACCAGATAGTATAGCATTTCCATTTACATCAGTACGAACTGTGGTTAGTTTCCCTGAAAGAACATTGTTAATTTTGAAATTAAGATTTCTCTTATCTTTTGTTCCTATAAAATGATTTTTCGGGTTGGTTCCTAAATTTCCTGCCAAGCTCCAATCTCTACCACTAAGGTTTTCCCATCGGGAGCCACTCCAGAAGTAGAAACCCGGAACCACATTGTCTGGTTCTGGTATATCGGTTGGGAGTTCATCTTTCGGATTTGTAGGCGGCTCCGGTATTGTTCCGGCAGTAGCAGTATTGTATATCATGAGACCAACAGCTGGAGAAGGAATGGTGGTAACATCTTTATCTCCGGTAAGTGCTACTCTCGGAATTAAAATTCCTTTATCTGTTGCGGTAATATCTAATTTTGCAGAAATGTTTGGATCTGTAGTACCGATTCCTATATTATCGGTATTTTGCGAAAACCCTAAAAATCCTACGAACATAAAAAAAAGAAGAAAGTTTGTTTTCATAATGTGAATCGTGAAATGGTATTTTTTTGGTATCAAAAAACTAATTATCTATCCTATCTTACCCAACCGCTGAGGTTTATTTGTAGAAGTGGTTGCTTTATAAATTAACTAGAATAAACTGTCCGATAAAAATAGTGAAAAATATTTTTTCATGAGATAAAGCCTTGTAGCTTACAAAGATAGCGATTTAATAAAATATACCATACAAAAAACCGCCCGAAGGCGGTCACTTTCTAAGAGCCTGTTTAAATTTGTAAAATATTTTTAACATTAAGAAGTTAAGGCAATTTAGCTTAATGTATTTAATTCTAAATCAATTTATTGATTCCTTAAATTTTTCCTTAACTAACTGAATACCTTAATGTTAAAAGAAGAAATAAACAAAGTTTATTTTAAATTAAAAAAATTAAGGAAGTGCATAAAAAAAATATTTAATAAAATTTAAACAGCCTCTAAATATAAAAAAAGTCTTTTTTTAATTATTCAATTGCACCCAGCCTGTGGATTTACATCCATAGAAATTATCATTCACAAAAATTATTTTGCCGCGGGTGTTGCTGTTACAGTTTGCTGCGTCCAATGTTGTGGTTTCAGACTTTATTTGTATTCCTCCGTTTACCTGTAGTTTTGAATCACTTGCTGTCGTTTCAAAATTATCGATATCAATTCCTACTTTAGCATTCCGTAAAACTGTAAACGCATCAGATAAAACTGTTGAAGAGACTCCGTTACCAATTGTAAAAAGCCTTCTGGAATTTTGAGAAAATGAAATATCCGATGATGTGTCTAAAGTATTAAAACTTCCCGCCGCTATTTCCGCCTTATTTTTTGTTGAGGTATTGTCTCCTATAGCTATGGAAGCCTCTGCCTCTGCCTTATTAGCATTTCCTAACGATACAGAAGCTAGTCCATAAGCAACATTACTCATACCTAAAGCCACAGAGCCTCCTCCACCTGTGGTATTTCCCGAGCCGGCAGTAAATGAGGTACTGGAATTAGAGGTGTTTTGATATCCCAGTGCAACACTTCCAAAAGCATATGCTTTTGACTGATAGCCAATCGCTATACTATATTGTCCGCTTGCCGTTGACTGATAGCCCATTGCTACAGTTCCTGTACTTGCCGCAGCAGTATTAAACCCGGAAGCAAAGGAATAATCTCCTCTTGCTCCATCTGTATTATCTGCACTGCCATAGGAAGCATCTACTGCATTGTTCCCAATATTTCCAAAATTTAAAGGGTTTCTGCCAATCAACCGCCACCCTGTTTGTCCGCCTTCTGTTATTTTTTCAAATCCTGTTGATACACCTACTGATGCTGTTTTTAAAACACCATTGGCATCGGCGACTACTACTTTGTCGGTGGCGATAGTAGAAATATTAGTATTTATTCCTGCAAGCAACAAATTTCCATTGATATCTACCCGAGTCATTTTACTATTATCGTTGCCTGAATTTTGGATAGAACTATCGTATCTTGTTCTAAAATTATCGTACCCAATACCCACTTGTCCATTAAATAGAATAGTGAAAGCATCGGATTTTTCAGTTGAAAAACCATTCCCTATAGTAAATAAATGCTTGCCCGAAACAGAATAACCATCTCTAAGAGGAGAAGGATCTATGGTATTATTAACACCAAGTGCTGTTTCATTCCAATTACTCGCCACAGCGGTATTTCCTATAGCAATACTATTCCATCCTCTTGCTTCTGAGGCAGTTCCTATGGCTACAGCATTAAATCTTGTTGCCTTTACACCGGTACCTATAGCTACGGTGTTGTCACTAGAGGCAGTATTTCCTCTCCCCGCAACAAAGCTATAATCCCCCGTTCCCGAGATGGTTTCTAATCCAGCATTTACAGATCTGTTTCCTAAAACAATACCTCCGCTTTCGCCAATTAATTTCCAAGCATAATTATTTATAGCCGAAGTAATTTTTTCAAATCCTGTTGATACACCTACTGATGCTGTTTTTAAAACACCATTGGCATCGGCGACTACTACTTTGTCGGTGGCAGTAAAAGAGTTATACGCTGTAGAATTGATTTTTAATAATTTTATAGAACCGTCTACTTCCAATTGTTCGGTTGGGGTAAGACCTGCCGTGGTAATGTTGCCGGAGCCGTCATAGGAGGCTTTGTACGCAGTTCCTATTCCTACTTTGTTATTGTATCCGAATATGGAATTTCCTATATTCATTTGGTTGTTTCCCGAAACAGAGATGTTGGGATAGGTTTCTGTTCCTAAAAAAAGATTGTAGGTTCCGGAAGTTAAAAATTCTCCTGCTTTGTTCCCTATTGCCGTATTGAAACTCCCCGTAGCCAACCTGTTAAGCGTCACAAACCCCATAGAAGTGTTGCCTGTAGCAGAAGAGGTAGCGGTCATATTATAAGAGCCTATAGAGATATTTCCGGTTCCGCTGGTCAGATTTCCTAAAGCTGCATAGTTCAGCTGTGCAGGATTACCGGAGCCTATGGCAATGTTGTAATCTCCTGTTGTTTTTTTTGCTAAAGCATAAGCCCCCAAAGCTACATTGCTAGATCCTGTGGTGTTGGCAGCTAAAGCCTGGCTTCCTAAGCCTACATTTAAAGCTCCGGAAACATTCTCTCTAAGGGCTTCGAATCCTATTGCCGTGTTAGATCTTCCGGTATAGATGTTTGTACTGGTGTTTTCGCTTAAAGTGTTGTATCCGAAGGAAGTATTGAAGAGTGATTTATTAATTATCCCCGATGGGACAGTTTCTCTTTTAAAAACAAGGTCAATATCATCAGTAGTTCCTATAAAATTGGTTCCTGCGGTAGTTCCTGCATTTCCTATTAATGACCAGGTATTGGTATTGAGTGCCGAGGCATCTTTGGTTTTCAGTACACCATTGGCATCGGCTACAACTACTTTATCTGTGGCATTGGTAGAGGTGTTGGCGTTAATCGTTCTTATTTCTACTTGGTCTCCAAAAGAGTTTTTTCCGGCATTGGTGTAGATTGCCCAGTTATTGGTAGCCTTATTGATGTCATTGAGGTAAAAACCATAATGATTTTGAATATGGGTAAGAACATCTTCTGAACTGATACCTAAATACCGATAGCCGAAAACATTGGTAAGAAAAGGATTAACCGCTTTATGTACGGTATGAACCGCATTATAGGCAGTTGCATTTTCTATCCCTCCTGTTGCATTTCCTAAATAGTTGACACCTGCCGATACACCACTGAGGTTAGAAGTTGTCATTAATCTCGGACCTACGGTAGAAAAATTAATTACCGATGAAGCGTTATTGATAGTCCCCGGACTGTTAAGGTACACTTCGGATCTTGTTGCGGTGGCATATTCCGTTACATTTCCGTCGTTTATGCTTATGGAGTTGTTCGCTCCCGCCATATAAGTTGCCGTTTTAGGATCGGATTTGTTGATGTTGTTTGATGTTGCCATCAAAAAACGTACATCGCTAAGGTTGGAAGGAGCTGTTACCAAGTTGTTTCTGGAAGTATAGATATGCAAATTGTTTGTTGCAGTTTCATCATTCATATAAAGGCTGTTTTCCGAAAGCACTTTGGAGGTATAAGTTTCTGCACCTCTTTGATAAGACAACGCTGCAATGTTTTTACTTGAATTTTCAAAGAAACTCCCCTTGCCCGACTCGCTTATATTATTGGTAACAAAAGTATTGAGGTCGTTATCAAATTCATTGTAGGCAGTATTGGTTTTATTCACAAATTTTCCCGTGGCATTATCGTAATATACCGTATTGAGAAACGGAGCAGTTCCGCTCCTTTTTAGGTTAATCCTATTGGTTGCGGAATTATAAATCCACTCGGCACCCGGTAAAGAGGCAGCATCTTTGGTTTTCAACTCGCCTGTAGTAGCATCGGCTACAACTACTTTATCTGCATCATTGGTAGAGGTGTTGGCGTTAATGGTTCTTATTTCTACCTGGTCTCCAAAAGAGTTTTTTCCACTGTTGGTATAGATTGCCCAGTTGTTGGTTGCTTTATTGATATTATTCAGATATATGCCGTAATGCTCGCCGATAGTTCCTGTAAATCCATCGGGTATAGATGTGGTGTAATTAAACCCTTTCACTCTGCCTATTTGCGAATTGATTGCCGCTGCATCAAAATTAAGTTGAGCGTTTACGATGTTCAAATTGTTCACAAAAGCATTACCTCTAAAAGCTGAAAGTGCATAAATGCTAGATGAGTTTTGCACCTCGGGAATTTGTGTAAGATTATAATTTCCAAAAACATTAACACCATAAAAACTCCTTAAATCCTGTACACTGCTTGAACCGCTAACATAGGCTTGTCCGGCTAATCCAAATATTCTATTAGCCTCCGGACTTTGGGTACTTGCAGTAAATAAGCCTCCGGTAAGCTGCTCAGATTTTGCACTTGATTCATCTCTAATTCCTCCAGATACTGCGATAGCACCATAGAATGGCTCTGTAACGTCTTGGTTGATGTATACCTCGCTTTGATTATTGAGAAACAATCTTTGCGAAGGGGTAGGTATAGCTGACAAAGCCTCATTGCCTATTACCAAGTAATCTTCGGTCTTTATAAAATGATAACCATTACTATTGAGGTGTCTTTTGGGTATTTTTTTTGCGTCCAATATATTCACGTTGAATGAATTTCCTTGGTCAGCCGCCACGTTCAAACTTGGGGAATAAGACCAGCCTATTCTGCTGATGGGCGTATTATCATAGTTGAACAGTCTTCCAATACCATCAAAATATACTTTATTGGTAAAATCGGTAGCTTGACCGCTCCGCACCAAGTTGATGTTTTTTGTTGCTCCATCGTAGAGCCATTCATTATTTTTGTTGGTTATTATTTTTATCCAAATACTATTGGCGGGAGTAGCTGCATCGTGCTGATAATAATAATATCCCGGTTCGGTAATATTGGTTGCAATACCGGTTGCGGGATTGGCTGCTTCGGTAGCATATACCATCATTGTGTTTTGATCTGCCGAAACCGCCATGGCTTTTATTTGCTCGCCGGTTAATTTTGGGATGAGAATACCTTCCGGCTGTGTGGAGCCATCGGTTTTTGCAGCGATGTCTAAAGTTGACTTAGGAGAAGTGGTGTTAATCCCGACTTGGGTTTGGGCAAAAGAGAATAGCGAAAAAATGCTTAAAGCAAAAGAGAAAATAATTCTTGAATGCATCATAATATATGTTGTAAATAATTTTTGTAAAAAAAACCGCAAAGAAATTCTCTGCGGTTATATCAAGTTTATATGATATTTATTATTTCTTAATCAAAGCTTTTAGCTCAGCAATTTGTGCTTTTAGCTCATCGATTTGCTTTTGCTGTTCGATAGTGTGTAGATACAATTCCTCTATTTTCTCTAAAGACTGTATGCTGAGCTGTGTGGCGTCTATCATATACCCGTTTCCTCCTTTAGACAGGTCATCAATTTTGGTAACGCCCGGAAGGTGGTTGTTTTCTTTGATGAACTTTT
>JAGOJI010000074.1 GCA_017995195.1 Cloacibacterium sp. | reverse complement strand
ATATATACACATGTGATGTTTTCAGTTTAGATTTTTGCATTCTGAAAGACACAAAGGCATCTAAATCATCTTTAGATTTATTATACGTTTTTTTTAGATTTTTATTAAATTGTCTCCATTCTTTTTCCCTCAAAATCATTGGGTTATAAATATTATCTTTTATCAAACCCATAATTTTTTCGTATTCTTCCTGATAGTTTTTTAGCGGTTTTTTATCATCTTTTACAGGTGTTGCAATAAAATCAATATTTAAACTTTTAGAGTAAAAGCCTCCTTCTAAATTTCCATTTTTTGTCTTTTTGGCTTTAAAGTATAAGTTTCTGTACCAACGAGTTGTGACTTTACCACTGAGAGAATCTCCATTTATTTTACCTTCTTTAACTTTAAGTATTGAACCTTGAATTTTATTTTTTGCTAAAATTCTTTTGAAAAAAGATAAATTATTGAATATTAACTTAGGATTGGTTTCTGCGGTAAATTCGTTTTTAGAAACATCTTTTTCTATGTGCCAATAAAACGTTCCTAAATTACTTTTGCACACATAAACCTGTTTTTGTCCAAAGAAAAAAGGACTCATCAGAACTAATAATAGTTTTAAAATATTTTTCATTATCAAAATTTTTGGTGCAAATATTAAATTTTAATAATTCTAAAACTACCGTGTTCATAGTGTTTGTGACGGAATTATAGGTTTTGTGACGAAAAGTTTTCTGATACTGTTTTAGATAATGGTATTTTAATATTTTCTATTCTCAAAACTAAAAATTGTTTTTGTCCTTCCTTTATAATTTTTGAAATAAATTGTTCATTTACCAAAAACGAACGATGGCAATTTTGCAAAATCCCCCTACTTTGTTCCTCTATATTTTTTAATTTGTTTCTAAAAATAATATTTTGCAGAGAATCATTTTCTATATAATAAACCGTTACATAGTTTTCCATTGCTTGTGCATAAACTAATGATTTTGGGTCTATTATCAACTCTTCAGACTTATTGTCTCCCGTCAATTTTATTTTTGGAAAAAAAGTATAATAAAATTTCTCATAAAAATTAATCTTTTTTGAGAAATAAATAATAGGCAACATTGTGACAAAAACAGGTAAAGCATAAGTAATAATCCAAAAGAAAAAACCGGCTATTTTTATTGATTTATGATTAATTATCAATGCGTTATATACAAAACATAAAGAAGAACCCAACAGAAAAAACACGACAAAATTCTTATTAAATTTCAGTTTTTTAGCAGAAGAAAAAGTATCTGTAATAAAGTATGAAAAAAAAGAAATCAATCCATAGCCGAATAATTGCACTGTTTTATATGGGTGATTATAATTAATAGAGTCAAAAGGTTGTAATAGAAACAAGAAAAAGAAAAGATATAAACAAAGAATAGAGGATATTATTAGTCTATTGAATAGGATACTTCGTGTTTTCATTTTTCGGTTTAAATGAAAACAAAGATAATATAATGCAAATATTTACCAAGACTGTTAAAAAAAACAGTAAATTTGTATCAAAATAAAAAACAAACACTATCAAAAAATGATATTAGAAATAAAAAATTATATAGAAATCAGCAATTCTATTGACGAGATTTTGAAAAATTCGCCTTTCAAATTGAAGTATATCATTGAGAAAACGGGGATTTCTGAACCTACTTTTTTCCGAAAAATGAGGGAGAAGAAATTCAATGCCGATGAACTTTTGAAAATCGCGGAAATTTTAGAACCGGAGGAAAAAAAATTAGATGACTTGCTTAAATCTTTAGATAATGCCGATAAAGATTTTGATAAAGGAATTTTCTCAAATCATGAAACTGTTATGAAGAAATCACAAGAAAGGTTTTTGAAAAAATATGGAAATAAAGTGGTCTAAATATGCCGAATACGATTTAGAAGACATTGAAGATTATATCGGTAAGAATTTCACTATCAAAGAGTTTGAGAATTTTTGGAATATTTTGAACCATAAAATTGATTTAATTTTTCATCAAAATCTTGAGTTTGAAAAGCTACAAAAAAACAGCAGATTTAATAAATGTTTGATTTCAAAGCAAACCACAATGATTTATAGGAAAGAGAAAGATTGTTTGAAAATCTATCGCCTATACAATAATTTTCAAGATAATGATAAAAAGTTCATTATAGAAGATATCTAATTAAAAATCAATGAACTACACTACCAAACAAATCGCAGAAATCACAAACTCAAAATTAATTGGCGAGGAGAATCTCTGCATAAAAAATATCGCTTTTGACAGCCGAAATATTTATTCAACCCAAAATACGGCGTTTCTGGCGATTAATACCTCCAAAAATTCTGGCGAAAAATACATTCATTCCGCTGTTGAGAAAGGAATTAAAATCATCATTTCCGAAAGCCAAATTACTGATTTAGAAAATATTACGTGGATAATCGTTGAAAACGCAATTGATTTTGTTCAACAATTAGCAAAATATCATTTGCACCAATTTCCAAATCTTGAAACCATCGGAATTACGGGAAGCAACGGAAAAACCATTGTGAAAGAATGGCTCTACCAAAGTCTTTGCGAAGATTTCAAAACCGTGAAAAGTCCGAAAAGTTTCAATTCGCAACTTGGGCTTCCACTCTCGTTGTTGCAAATCAATGAAAATCATCAACTTGGAATTTTTGAAGTCGGAATTTCCAAACCTGACGAAATGCAGAAATTGGAGGAAATTTTCGCCCCGAAAATCGGAATTTTAACGCATATCGGTTCCGCACATTCCGCCAATTTTAAAGATGAAAATGAATTGATTGATGAAAAAATTTCTTTGTTCAAAGACTCTGAAACCATTATTTTTAACGGTGATAATGAATTGGTTTTTAATAAAATAAATAACATTTATTCAAGTAAAAATTTAATTTCTTACGGACTAAAAAATCACAATAATCTCTACATTAAAAACGATTGGAAAGACAAGTCGCAGGATTTAACAATTGATTATTTTGGCGACGAATTTTCATTTCCTGCACAACAACGCGACGAGGCAACTCTGAGCAACGCTCTTTGTGTGATTGCTGTTTTGAAACAATTTGATTTCGACAATGAGAAAATCATAGAAAAAATCAACTCCCTGAAATCGGTTGAAATGCGTTTGGAAAGTGTTGTAGGTGTTCGTAACAATTTGATTATCAATGATTCATTTAATTTGGATTTAGATTCTTTGGCGATTGCTTTTCAGTTTATAAAAGAATATAACAAGCCACGAAAAACACTAATTCTCACGGATTTTGTGGAAGGCAAAAACTCCGACGAACTGTATCACGAAGTTGCACAATTGACGAACGAGCAAAAATTTGACAAAGTTTTTCTGATTGGCGAAGAAATTTCAAAATTTCAGAGGGATTTTTATTCTGAAACTTATACTTTTGATAATACCAATCAGTTAATTGAAAGTCAACAACTTAATCAAATTGAAGATTCTTTGATTTTATTAAAAGGGGCGAGAAAATTTGAGATAGAAAAAGTAAAAAATCACGTGGAGCTTCAAAAACACGACACGGTTTTGGAGGTCAATCTGAATGCAATTTTGCACAATATCAACGTTCACAAATCGCTTTTGAAGCCCGAAACCAAAATGATGGCGATGGTAAAAGCCTATTCTTATGGTTTGGGAGGTTACGAAATTGCCGAATTTTTGCAGCACCATCACATTGATTATCTTGGAGTTGCGTATGCCGATGAAGGTGTGGACTTGCGAAAAAACGGAATCACGACACCGATTATGGTGATGAATCCTGAACAGCACAGCTACAACACCATAATTGAATATAATCTTGAACCCGAAATTTATAGTTTCCGCGTTTTGGATTTGTTTTATGAGCAGCTGAAATTTAAGGGTTTTGAAGGCAATTATCCAATCCATATCAAATTAGAAACAGGAATGCATCGTCTTGGTTTTAAGGAAGATGAATTAGATGAGCTCATCAAAAAGTTGAATACGATGAACGTAAAAGTGAAAAGCATTTTTTCACATTTATCATCGTCTGATGTACCTGATGAAAACGAATATACGATTGAGCAAATTAAAATTTTTGACAGTATTTCTTCAAGATTAATAGAAGGATTGAGTTATCAACCAATTCGTCATATTCTGAACACTTCGGGAATTACGAATTATCCTGAATATCAGTTTGATATGGTAAGAATCGGAATTGGAATGGTTGGTATTTCTGCAAATCCCGAAATAAAAAAATTGTTGCAAAATGCGGTAAGTTTTAAAACCGTTATTTCTCAAATTTCAGAGGTAAAACAAGGAGAATCAGTAGGTTACAGCCGTAGATTTCGTGCAAACGAAGACACCCGAATTGCCACAATTCCAGTGGGTTATGCAGACGGAATTCCGCGTTTGATAGGAAATAAAGTTGGAAATGTGGGCATCAATCATCAACTGGTTCCTATTGTCGGAAATGTTTGTATGGATATGATGATGCTGAATATCAATAGTTTACCTGCCAAAGAAGGCGATGCTGTAATTATTTTTAATTCAAAACCAACTTTGGAAGAATTTGCAGTATATTGTAAGACAATTCCTTATGAGGTTTTAACGTCAATTTCACGCCGGGTAAAGCGAATTTATATTAAGGATTAAAAAACGATGATTTTAACAATGAAAAATTTAAAAATTCTTTCTCTTTTTTTCTCCTTGTTTTTTTTGTGCTCAACGGCACAGGTAAAAAAGAATTTGGTAATTCCTAAAAATGCCAAAATTGGGCTTTCGCTGAGCGGAGGAGGTGCCAAAGGCTTTGCCCATGTAGGGGTTCTTAAAATTATAGATTCTTTGGGTGTTAAAATAGACTATGTCTCCGGAACCAGTATTGGGGCTTTGGTAGGAGGATTGTATGCTTCTGGATACAGTGGCAAAGACATTGAGAAAATTATGGTGGAAACAGATTTCTATACCATTATTGCAAACGAAAAAAACAGAAAGGAAACCCCTTTATTCAATAAATCTATAGATAAATACATTCTCACGATTCCTATAAAAGGTGGCAAAATTACACTTCCTTCCTCAATCTCTACCGGACAGAAAAATATCTATATCCTCAAAGAATTATTCAAAAATGTGTCCAATACCCATGATTTTTCCAAATTTCCCATTCCTTTTATGTGTGTAGGCACCAATTTGGAATCGGGAGAAACTAAGATTTTTGAAAGCGGAGATATTGTGCAGTCTGTTATGGCGAGCTCTGCGTTTCCCTCATTGATGGATCCTGTTAAAATAGGGGATAGTCTTTATGTAGATGGAGCTATGGCAATCAATTATCCGTCGAAACCTCTGAAAGACAAAGGTATGGATATTGTGATAGGTGTAAATCTAAGTCAAGGACTCAATAAAAAAGAACAAATAAATGATATTGTTGGGATTCTTAATCAAATTATAGATTTTGGTATTACCAAAGAAACCAAAAATCAAGAATCTTATACCGATATCAATATCCACCCCAATCTTTCGGGAATGGGCATCACCAGTTTCGACCAGAGCAAAAGTATTTTGGATTCGGGTAGGGTAGCCACGATGCCGTATGTGCCTATTTTAGATCAATTACCCAAGAGAAAAGTAGATCGTTTGAGGATTCCCATTAATCCTATTTATTCCAATGTTTATAAAATTGATGATTTGGAGATGGAGAACAATGTAATCTTCAATGAAGATTACGTAAAAGGAAAAATGAGGCTCAAAATTCCTTCTATGCAGACTTATGGAAATATCAACCATATGATTGATAAGTTGTACGCAACCAATAATTATAAATTAATCAGTTACGATATTATTCAGAAAGAAGAAAAAAGTATTCTTAAAATAACTGTAAACGAAGAGAATACCCGGTTTTTCTTAAAGTTTGGCTTGCACTACGACGAGATTTTCAAAACAGGTTTATTGAGCAATATTACCATCAAAAGATTATTGTTCAAAAATTCCACAGTTTCCATTGATGGTATTATTGGGGACAAACCAAGATATTATGCTAATTATTTCATAGACAATGGCTATATCCCAAGTTTTGGAGCTTATTCTTCGGGAATGAGCTTTGATTTGAAAAATAATCAGGGCAATATTTTTGAAAATTGGATTTGGTTCCGAAACGAAGTATTTCTTCAATCTACATGGCGAGATAGGTACGCCATAGGAGGAGGTTTGAGTTACGATTATTTCTCCGTACAGAATATTGTAAAAGACACCAAAAATAGAGGGCATTTCTTTAATCCATACGTGTTTTTAAGAGGAGATACCCAAGACGACAAATACTTTCCTACTAAGGGATTCAATATCAATATAGAAGGAAAATTCATCAATGTTTTGAAGTCGAATTCCGAAAAAAATGTTCAGGTAAAGGCAAAAGTGGATTTCAGTGTTCCCATTAATTCATGGCTTTCGTATAGGCTTCAAACCTTTGGTGGCATTTCGCTCTCTACACCCAATAGCTTTTATCAGTACAGATTGGGAGGGATTTTCGACCAAAATTTAGGCAATTTTTTTTGGTTCAGTGGTTACGAATTAGGGCAGAACAGTGGCAACAACCTTATTGGTGCTACCAACAGTTTACAGTTCAAGATAGGAAAAAACTATTTTATTTCTCCTATGATAAGCTTGGCAGATTTGTTTGAAAACTTCAAAGAAACCGATTTTTTGAAAATCAACTACAGTTCTGTAGGGCTTACCGCCGGCTATAAATCTCCTTTCGGACAAATAAAAATTAATTACAGCCATCCCATGCAGCAAGCCTCCAGAGGAATATTCAGTGCGATATTGGGTCATTGGTTTTAGAAAAAATAATACAACATGAGTTTCTTCGAAGAATTAAGTCCTGAAATGGATCGATATTTGGAACATCACGCTTCCGCAGAACCCGAAATTTTGAAAAGGTTAAGAAAAGAAACTTTTCAAAAAACCACACAACCACATATGATTTCGGGATATTTGCAAGGAAGATTGCTTTCTGTTTTATCCAAAATGCTTAGTCCGAGAATAATTTTGGAAATAGGAACTTTCACAGGATATGCTACCTTATGTTTGGCGGAAGGGATCCAAAAAGAAGGAAAGCTCTATACCATAGATATCAACGAGGATTTGGCTTATTTACCCCAAAAATACTTTGCCGAAAGTGCCTTTTCTCGTCAAATAGAATTTATTTTGGACGATGCCAAAAAGGTAATTAAAGATTTAGATGCGGTTTTGGACCTTGTTTTTATAGATGCAGATAAAGAGAACTATCCCGAGTATTTGCAGTTAATTAAGCCCAAAATGAGGTCGGGAGGCGTAATTTTGATAGACAACGTCTTGTGGTATGGCAAGGTATTAGAAGAAAAAGGAAACCGCTCTACCGAGCAGATTAAATTACTCAACAAAATAGTTGCAGAAGATCCCGATTTTGAAAATGTTATTTTACCTTTGCGAGACGGGATACACCTGATTCGAAAATTATAATTTAATCTTTCTGAATTTTTGCAAATTCAATTTTTTTTATTGCATTTAACCAGATATTACAGGAACTCAATTTAGAAGTACAAACTTCCAAAATCATGGAAAAAACAATATGCAACGTTATCGTTTCTCCACTTCGTAGGGAAAACTCAGACAAATCCGAAATGGTAAGTCAAATACTTTATGGCGAGCAAGTTGAGGTAATTGATATAAAGGATAACTTTACCAAGATAAAAATGCTTTTCGATGGCTACGAAGGTTGGTGCGATACCAAACACTTAACCAAAATTACCGATACCAATAAGCGAAATATTTTAACAAAATCGTTTGGAGTATACGATTTGCCCGAAGGAAGAAGTCTGCTCTCCATAGGCTCCGAAGTCACTTTTTTTGAAGAAGAAAATCATCTTCTCGAAAACCTTTCGGAAAGTTTGGTAGAAACGGCTAAAAATTTTCTCAACGTACCCTATTTATGGGGAGGAAGAAGTTTCTTTGGGATTGATTGTTCCGGCTTTACACAACTTGTGTATAAAGTTCACGGAATCTCTTTGCCCAGAGATGCCTACCAACAAGCCGAAGTAGGTAAAGTTTTAGATTTTGTAGAGGAAAGTAAGCCCGGCGATTTGGCGTTTTTCGAAAATGAAGAAGGAAAAATCCACCATGTGGGAATTCTGCTTAGTCCCAACGAAATCATTCACGCATCTGGAAAAGTGCGTATAGATGCCTTAGATTATTCCGGAATTTTTAATCAGGAAATGAATAAGCATACCCACAAGCTGAGGTTTGTTAAAAGTTATTTCTAATAGCTCAAAAAACATGAAATTGCTTTATTCACTTTTTATAGCTCTACTCAAACTCGGAATGGGCGTTTTTTCGGTATTCAATGAAAAAGCAAAAAAAGGAGTCGATGGTAGAAAACAATCATTGTCAACTGTTAGGCAAAATCTAAAAAAGAACGACCGTGTTCTTTGGATGCATGCCGCAAGCCTTGGCGAATACGAACAAGGATTACCCGTTTTGGAAAGACTTAAAAAACAATATCCTACCCATAAGGTACTTGTTACTTTTTTTTCTCCTTCGGGTTACGATATTGTAGCTAAAAGAAAAAATATTGCAGATGCAGTTTGCTACTTACCCTTTGATTCGAAGAAAGAAATAAAAGATTTTATAAACTGCTTCAAAACAGATATTTTCATTACTATAAAGTACGAATACTGGTATCATCTTTTGTCGGAGCTCAAAAAACAAGGAACTAAGGTATATGTTGTTTCCGCTCTTTTTTATGAAAAACAGGTATTTTTTGCTCCATGGGGAGCTTGGTTTACCCGACAATTAAGGCAAAATGTAGCTTGGTTTTTTCATCAGACAGAACATTCCAAAAAGTTGGCGGAGTCTATAGGACTCAAAAACGCTACCGTTACAGGAGATACTCGATTCGATCGGGTAAAACAACTCCACGAAAGAGAAAATACTGTAGAAGGAATAGCAGCATTCAAAGGAGATAAGAAGCTCATTGTTTTCGGAAGTTCTTGGCAGGCGGAAGAAAAAATGCTCTATACACTAAAAGATAAGCTCCCGAATTGTAGATTTGTTGTAGCTCCGCATGATTTAAAAAGAGTTTCATCTCTGGAAGAAACCTTAGGAGATCAGGCTATTTTGTATAGCGAAATTACACTGTCTCGGCTTCAAAATGCTCAACCCCGAATTCTAATTATAGATAGTATTGGGCTACTGTCCAAAATTTACTCTTATGCCAATGTAGCAGTTGTAGGTGGCGGATTCCATTCGGCAGGATTACATAATATTTTAGAAGCTGCTACTTTTGGCGTTCCTGTTATTTTTGGAAATCAATACAAAAAAAATCCCGAAGCCGATGCTCTCATTGCCTATGGAGGCGGTAAATCCTATACCAACGAAGCCGAAGCGGCGGCATTTATTATTGAACTAATGAATGACGACCACCAGATTAAAAATATGGGAAATAGGGCAGGAAAAATGGTTTCTGAACAACCGAATGCTACCGAACTTATCCTAAAGAAAATAGAACAGGATTATAAGACCAATTAGCTTCCTGCAATGTTGACCAAATTGGAATTTCTCAGTCTTTTTTGATAAATAGGGGTGTACTTTTCGATAGATGTTTTTACGGCTTCCAAGTTATTTCTTTCGAAATAAGGCGTGAGATTGTCCGATGTATATACAAATTGAAGAAAGTTGTCTATCAAATTTTTAGGAAGTTTCAGTTCGGCAAAGTAGGAATCACCTAAATATCTTTTTAGAATGGTGATATTTCGGTTCATTTTTTCGTATTCGTATAGGCGTTCTTTCTTTTTTCTTTCGCCCGAAATCATATCATAAACACCATTAATACTCAATGAAAGCCCACCATTGGAAAGTGATAAAGGAGGTAAATCCGGCGGAAGTCCGTCGCCTTTTGGCGTAGGCAATGCAATCATTTTGGCAATAGCTATATTTTTTTCCTGAGATTTTAAGGCAATAACATCTTTTTTAAGATTTCCACTGGCTTTGAAACTCTTTACAACCACTTCCGGTATTATGCGGTAGCCTATTTGCAACTCAATAAAATTGTTGGGAGAACTCAGCGTTTCGCTACGTAGGGTAATATCTTTTCTTTCGGTAAGGCTGGAGGTAAACCGAATTACATCGCCCACTTGTGCCTCAATCCTAAAATTTCCCGAATAGTTAGAAAGAACGGTCTTCTGTGTACTAAGATTGGTCACATATACCTGATTGAGAAAAAGCGTAGTATAATCCCTCATATAAAGTGTCCCACTAAAAGATTGTGCACCTAAAGCGAGGGACATTATCAAAAGGAAAAATACAATAGGTTTTCTCATAACTAAGAGCAAAATTATAAAGATTTTTTACACGAATTATGGATTAGATAAGGCTTTAGAGTTAAAGTTATATTAAAAAAACAGATGAAAATCTTAATAATTTTAACCTGATTCGGGATAAGAAAACTTATAAACAATTGAAAAATAAACACTTTATTTTTTTCATCGCAAAGCCAAACAAAGTACTCAATCATTTTCAGCTTTTTTTAAGATAAACCAAGCCACCTCGTTTAAGAAGGAAATACAAAATTTGTATTTGGCTGCGTCGAAATAACACTCATCGACTGAAAGGAGATAATCTTCGATTTCTTCAATAAATTTTACGCCTTTGCCTCCTTTTTTATTAGAATCGGCGACACGAGAGCTTGCTCGAACTGAACGAAGTTAATCTTAGATTTGTTTATCTTAAATATTTAAAAATCAATTCAATAAATATCTTTGTTTGCCGTTGCGATTAAATATCTTATCC
>JAGOJI010000016.1 GCA_017995195.1 Cloacibacterium sp. | reverse complement strand
ATATTAATGCGACAGCCTCTTACCAACTTCTAAACATCGGTGGACGCAGTATTGATAACGGTAATAACAGCAATATGACTTTTGCTCCAGCGACTGGTGATGCCATCTTAGGTTTGGGAGAGAACTTAAATAACTTCATTACACCAATTACTTTAAATACAGATGGCTTTATGCCTAATCCCACCACTACTTTTCTATGGAGCGATAATTCTACCGCGAGTACCTTGTTGGTAAAAGAGCCCGGTACTTATAGTGTAAAAGTAACTTATGGAGACGGGTGCGTTGTAAACAGCAGCATTACACTTACTGCACCGCCGTGTACTAAACCCGGACAAATACAACTTTACAATGGCAATATCGTTGGGTGCAGAAAAGATGGGTTTAGAAAACTAACGGAAGATACAGAAATTACCAGTGTAGTAAACCCACTTTCTACCGATGGATTATTTAAATCAGTTCCCGATGGGGTTGTTGGTAGGGAGTTTGGTAAATATTATCGATTTCAAAATACTGTAAATCAGGCAATCCTTGGTACTTTACCCAATAAAACCTTAGAAATTGGGAAAATAGTTTATGATAATGATACGGATCACTTTTACGAAGCTACCTCAACGGGATGGGTAAGGATAGATAATTAAATCTTTTTTATCCTAAAAATGGGTATTTTTATTTCAGACAATGTGGTAAAAAATGGTGCAAAAACACTTTGATAAGCACCATTAATACTGAATAAATTTAGAAGTATATTGAAACTGTTTTCAATATACTTTTATTATCTACTCAGCCAATCCTTAAAATCTTTCACACGATCTCTGCTTACGGTAATTTCTTCGGCTGGTTGTGCTTGTAAATCCACTTTGTAGAAAGGAGAAGTGTGAATGTTTTTTATAAATTCTGAATTGATGATAAACTGTCTGTTTACACGGAAAAATTGCTTTTCTTCCAACACATCTTCTAATTCATCAAGTGTGAAATCTGTTGGGAACGTTCGCTCTAACGTTTGGGCATAAACAATCTTATTTTCGGAGAAAAAACAAGATACTTCTTCGGTTTTGATGACTTTCAAATTATAACCGATTTTCGCTAAAATTCTAGAAAGTTTCGGTTTTTCTTCTTTGATGAGTTGTTTCAGATACTGTGCATTATTGGGTTCTTCCGAAGGAAGAAAATGCTTGAATTTTTCTATAGCACTGCTTAAATCTTCCTCCGAAATTGGCTTCAAAAGATAATCTATAGAATTTAGTTTGAATGCCTTCAGAGTATATTGATCAAAGGCGGTGGTATAAATAATAAAGCTTTGCGTGGGAATTTTTTCAAAAATATCAAAAGATAAACCATCGCCGAGAACAATATCAGAAAAAATGAGTTTTGGGTGTTCGTTTTCACTAAACCAATTTATGGCGTCTTCCACAGAATGTAGCGTTGCGACTAATTCTAAATCAGTAAAATTAGCCAACATTCTTTCCAGTTTTCTTGCTGCAGGTTTTTCGTCTTCTATAATTACTACTTTCATTTTTAGTTGTCGGTTGTTGGTTAATGGTTGTTGGTTAATGGTTGTCGGTTAATAGTAAAACAATAATTGTTAAACTGTTTAGATTGCTACATTGTTACATTGAAGTCAGGAACGCTTATTTTTTTCCATAATTTCACGGATTTTTCGTTCTTCCCAATCTCTTCCTAAAATAAAACTTGGCAAAAATACCGAAAGTCCGTGAACGGCGAGACCAATTCCCCAAAGTCCAATTCCCCAATCTTGAATATGAATGTTTCCGGTTTTTTGAAATTTTAAAACTAAAATCAGTGCGTTTACTAAAACATAAATCAAGGCGTGAATGTAAAATCCTTTGATGTCTTTTACACGTTTTTTGGCTCTTTCGTAAGCAATTTGTTTATCTAAATTCGGTTCCATAATTATTGTTTTTCCAGTCTTGTTGCGTCAATTCAAATTTAATTTCGTTGTTGTCTAAAATCCCAACTTTCTTCCATCCTAAAAATTCATAGAACTTTTCCGCTCTTGTATTTTGTGCCGTTGAAAGCCACAGTTTTTCATTGTTTTCTTTAAAATACCAATCTATCATCGTTTGATGCAGTTTTTTTCCGATGCCTTTTTTCTCGAATTCGGGATGTACAAACAATGCCCAAATATTTTTATTCTCCAAATCAATGGTTGCAAATCCGAGAATTTTGTGATGTTCTTCAGTAATCCAAGTTTTGCCTTTTTTATCTATAAAATTGATGTAATCTTCTTCCGAAATCAGGTTTGGATTGGAAAGTTGATTTTCTTTTACAGACATTCTAAGAACGTGCATTTCTTCGATGTGACTGATATCTGCTTCTTTAATTATCATCAGAAATTCTGTTTTTCTTCATCAATTGATTCACTTTTCTCTTTTCCCATTGATGAAAATACGGAACGAAAAGATAAATTCCATAAATGATGAGCAGCAAACCCTGAAGCCAAAAGAAAAAATCTTTGTGGACAATCGTAAAACCAAAATTAAGATGCTTATAATCAATGATTTCTAATTGAAACAATGAAAACAGAATTAAAAAACCGACCGAAAACAGAAGGTAGTTTTTTCTTTCCTTGAATAATTTTGGGGCTTTTTGATATTGGATATTTTTGTGAAGTGTATTTTCCATCTGATTATTATTTTTTGTATTTATTCATCAATTCTTTGGTTTTTCTTTCTTCCCAATTGTGAAAGTAAGGGACGAACATATAAATTCCCAATCCAATTAAGAATATCGCCCAAAGCATCACCATCCAAGTTGTGTATTCTTGTGATAAATTGAAGATATTTCCGTCATAATTTCGGTACAGTAAAAATCCTCCGACAAGAAAGAATCCTGTTACCAAATAGTAATACGTTTTGATGTCTTTTACTCTTTTTTGTGCCTTTTTGTAAGCAATTTCGTTTGATTTATCTTGATTTTCCATTTTTAGTTGTCGGTTGATGGTTTTCGGTTATCAGTTTTTTGATGAAATTATTAATTGTTACACTGTTACATTTTTATATTGTTACATTAATTACTTCCATTTTCTGGCGTTTTCTTCCTCTTTTTGCAGGTATTTTCTAATCTGCTTTTCTTCCCAATCCGAACCAATTCCGAAAGTCTTGATTCCGTGAGAAATCACGCCGATTCCCCAACCTAACATTGGCCACCAAAACCAGTGATAATTGGGTGAGGTTCTCAAGTTGATAAATATTAAAAATGGAATGAAAATACAATATGAAATTAAATTTCCGTAGAAACCTTTTAGTTCTTCTATGCGTTTTGAGGCTTTTTCGTAAGCCAATTGTTCTTCTGAAAGTGTATAATTGTTCATCGTGTTTAGTTTTTCTGTTAAAATTGGGAGTTTTACTCGGAAGAAATCTTCAGATTTTTCTACAAAGACATTTCTGTCGGTCAAAAGATTGTATCTCGAAACAATATTGGCTAAACCAACTCCTGTAGATTTATTCGGTAATTCTCTGGTTTGTAGATTGTTTTCAATAATTAAATTTCCGTTTTCTGTGAAAATTTTAATGTGTAATGGTTTTGCTGAGGTTGCAAAATTGTGTTTGATAGCGTTTTCTAACAACAACTGCAAAGACAACGGAACTACGAAAGATTTTTTAGTGTTTTCATCAATGTTAAACTCAAAAGTTACGGCATCTTCAAATCTGGTTTTCAATAATTCGCAATAGGTTTTGGCAAAGTCTATTTCTTCTTCTACAGAAACCAATTCTTTGTCTTTTTGCTCCAAAACATATCGGTAAATCTTTGACATGGCGTTGGTAAACTGTTGTGCCTGTTTGGGATTTTCTTCAATTAATGAGTCTAAAACATTCAGAGAATTGAACAAAAAATGCGGGTCTAGTTGATTTTTTAAACTTTCAAACTGTGCATTGGCAGATTTGGCGATGAGTTTTTGTTCTACCACTTCCTTTTTTGCGGTTTGTTTCATGGCTACCATAAAACCTCTTGCGTGAAGAAATGCCGAAATAAGCAAAGCGAAATTAATCATAAACCAGTTGCCAAAATTCCATTTGCGACTGAAAAAATCATTAATATCATCTCCTTGAATTAGTACAAAATTGATGTAATTAAGAATATACGTGAGAGCCACATTCAGCACCACTGTTCCTACTACAGCCCAAACTGCTCTTTGATTGGTCTGAGAAGACCAAGAGAATTTTCGGTTTAAATATTCATTGAGAAAACCATTGCAAATCCCGAATCCAAAGGTATACATGGCGGAAATTGCCAAAGTAAACAGGTAGTTTTGGAAAGATTTTTCGGGTGTTGTAATCAAGAAAAATAGAATACTGCTTCCAAAGGAAATCCAAAGGAGGGTTTTGAAGGATTTAATGTGTTTTTCGGAAAACATATTTATTGGTTTTTTCGGATAGGGAGCGTAGGAGCGTTGTTAGGGCTTCAAGCCCTAACAACGCTTTTGAGCCTCAGTAAATTTCACTAAAATTTAATTCAAATATATTACTAATTGTTTATTTTGATTTAAAACAAATTGGGCATCATCAAATTTCGGTGGTCCCATAAAACCTTTTGCTCCGTTGGAACAACCGTAAGGTTCTTTTGGAATTCCAAATAAGCCTAAATCAATTTTTTGATTAGCGTTCTCATCATGATAAAGGGAAATTGCATAAATTCCTTTTGGTATATTTTTGAAAATTACTTGAGATGTGTTATGATGAATAAATCCTTTTAAACTTTTGTAAGGTTTTTTCAAAAAATTTTTTTCTGTGTTGTACAAAGCAACTTGTATATTCCCTTTCGTTGAAGAAATATTTTTTATGTTTACAACTATTGAATATTGAGCATAAAAAATATTTAAGCCAAATAATAAGAAAAATGCAATTAATTTAATTTTCATAACATTTTATTTTTGGTTTAAAATCTCCTGTATTTTTCTTTCTTCCCAGTTTCTGCCGAAAAACAGCTCACCACCAAAAACCGATAAACCATGAGCCAACAAGCCGAAACCCCAGAAAAAAGCCGTATAATAATTATCCATTGTCTTAAAACCTTCTCCTTCAATGAAAGCATTAGAGAAAATAATAAATAGATTCACTAAAACGAAAACCAAAGCATGAATGTAAAATCCTTTCATTGTTTTTACTCTTTTTTGAGCGTTTTCTAATCTTTGCTGTTGAGTTGTGATGTGCGTTTCCATAATTGTAATTTTTAATTGTTTTAATTTGATGATGTAAAGGTATTGCAGCAGAAAAGCGTTTCAAATTATAGTTGACTGAACGGTGGATTTTGTATGCTGAATGGTAGGTTGTAAAATCATGAATGCCAATTTTTTGATTCTAAAGTCAAGAGCAGACCATTACAATCCTTTTCCACCAACAGCTCTGCATTTATAACCTAATTTTTTTTGATTGTAAAGTGACAAAAAAACTCTATTTTTGGGGAAATTTTTTTGAAAACGTGGGGAAAAATAAATTGGCTCGGTTCGCAGAAAACCGAACACTTACAAACGTTATTCAGCCAACGAGAGAGGAGGCTCTGAATCATTTTGACTTAAAGGGAAAGTGGAGAAGCCATTTTTTCAAAAACAGCAATCCCATTGTATTGGAATTAGGTTGTGGCAAAGGCGAATACACAGTAGGAATGGCAAAGGCATTCCCCGATAAAAACTTTATCGGGATTGATATTAAAGGAGCAAGATTTTGGTTTGGAGCCAAAGAAGCCCACGAAAAAAAAATGAACAACGTGGGTTTTCTCAGAACTCAAATAGAACTTATCGAATGTTTCTTTGCCGAAAATGAAGTTGATGAAATTTGGATTACTTTTCCCGATCCGCAAATTAAATACAGACGAACCAAGCATAGACTTACTCACCCCGATTTTCTTAATCGCTACAAGAAAATAATGAAACCCGAAGGGGTTGTTCATCTCAAAACCGACTCCGAGTTTCTACATGGCTATACTTTAGGACTTTTACAGGGATTAGGTTGCGATATTCTTACTGCTCATCACGATATCTATGGTGCTCCCGAATATCAACCGGATACCCAGTATTTAAGAGAAATAAAAACCTATTACGAAGGGCTTTTTTCTGCAAAAGGAAAAACCATTACCTATATAAAATTTAGAATAAAATAGAAATAAACAATCAGATGAAAAAATTACTTTTACTCATAGGGTTATTTGCATTTACACTTAATTTCTATGCACAAAAAAGCACGGCACGCAAAAGCAAGCCGTCTATTTTAAAGTCAAAGGATATTGTAGCAATTGAAAAATATCTGAAAGACCACCCTTCAGACAAAAACTATGCAGTGCTAAACCAAAGATTGACCACTCTTAAAAAAGAAAAAGTGCTAGCGGAAGAAAAGGCTAAAGCCCTTAAGTTTCAGCCCGAAAGCGTGCCGGGAGAAGAGGAAGAATTTGCACGACTAATGGCAGAAAACAAAGTAGATAAAGCAAAAAAAACAGAAAATACCCTCAATAGTTTTTTGGATTCGAGTAAGAAAAAAACAGATGCGGTTATCTATATCCAAAATAAATCAAACTGCAATATTATTGTAAGAATAGCAGGCAGCCGTACCTACAACCTACCCGTGCCTGCCAGAGGAGAAAACTCTATTGTGGTAGAAAAAGGAGATTACGACATCAAAAGCAATATATGCGATGCTCAGTACGTTTCGCATAAGCAAGTCAAAGAGAATATTTTTATTGGGCTCAATAAATCGTAATAGATACTAAAAACACAGTTCCCCAACTAATTTTGAAATATGTTTACACACGAGTATTTCATGAAAATGGCATTGCAAGAAGCTCAATACGCTTTGGAAAAAGACGAGGTGCCTATAGGCTGTGTTGTAGTTTCTAATAACAGGATTATTGCCCGTGCTCATAATCTTACACAGCAACTTAATGATGTAACTGCCCATGCCGAAATGCAGGCTATTACATCGGCAGCTCATTTTTTAGGAGGCAAATACCTCAAAGATTGTACGCTCTACGTAACTTTGGAACCTTGTGTAATGTGTGCAGGAGCTTTGTTTTGGTCGCAAGTTTCCAAAATTGTAATTGGAGCGAGAGACGAAAAACGAGGCTATATCAACAAAAATATCCAACTGCATCCTCAAACGGAAATCATTTCGGGCATTTTGGAAAACGAATGCTCGGTTCTTATTAAGGGTTTTTTTAGAGCTAAAAGATAGCTATACCTCCAAATAATCTTGACTTTCGGGAAGGTTTGTAATTTTTTCAATAGGATATACAAACATATCATCGAAATCATTCAAAGAATTAATGAGTTGAAAATGGGTAAATTCTTTGATATTATCCAAAGTAATCTCTGTTTCTTTAATCAATTTTTTCGATAATAGATACTGCCGCTGAACCCCATTGAGAAGATAAGTTGAAGGTGTAAACCACTGTTTTTTCTTTAGAAATAAGAGGTTGGAGTAGGAAGTATCTGTTATTTTTCGGTCTTTCACAATCATAATTTCTTCGGCTTTAGATTTTTCCTTCATTTTTTCCAGTTCCTTTCTGTCGGCGGATTTAAAGGGGTATTCGAAATCGTTGTTTTCGACCAATTGAAAGTCATCAATCTCGGAGATGGCATAAGGAATCATTTGTGTTTTGAAATTTTTGTCCAAATCATACACAATTCTCCATTTGTACAGACCATCTTCGTCGTGTTCCAGATCTTTAAAAATTTTAGCCAAATCTATCGAACCTTCTTTCCCGAAATGGGCAAAAGTTTCGTTGACTCTTTTTTGGTGAAGTTCCAGTAAAAATGCTTTTTGATCTTCTATTTTTATGCTTTCAATGAATTGGGACATATATTTTGTTTTTCATTTCTTGGTATTCATCTTCCAATCGGCTCATATGAGTAATGCCACCTCCACTTTTGAAGTAGAGTTTTTCTGCTTCTCGTTCCACAAACCTTATCATGACACAACTATCGAGGTTTTTTCCGTCAAACCAACCGCAAACTCCCGTATAGAAACCTCGGCTGTAGTTTTCGGCTTCTAAAGTAACCTCCAAAGTTTTGGGCTTGGGAGCTCCCAAAATAGAGCCCGCAGGTAATAAAGTTTGCATAATGCTCCCTATTTTGTTTTGAAACTCGGGCTTCAGAGTGCCCGAAATCTCAGAACTCATTGCCAAAAGATTTTTATTTCTTGTTTTGATGAAATCAATCCGCTGAAATTCATCGAGTTGTACCTCGTTGGCGACCATACTCAAATCGTTTCTTAGCAAATCAACCACGGTATAGTGTTCTGCTTTTTCTTTTTTATCCTGCTTCAGAAGTTGCTCTGCATCGGGTTTGGAGGCATCTATAGTACCCTTCATAGGGTGTGTAAATATCTTGTTTTCAATAATTTCTATAAATGTTTCGGGGGAGAAGAACGTCCACCTATCTCCAAACAAAACTTTGTATTTTGCCACCGAAAGATAGTAAATTTCTTCTAAACTAAGATTGGTTTCTATCTCGGTTTTGCAGGTATAATTCATGAGGTAAGAATTACCTTCTTTTAAATTTTTCTGGATATGTTCAAAGCCTTTTTGATATGAATTCTTACTCTGAGGGAAAGCAGTCCATTGAATTTCTTTTTGAGGAATACGTACTGTTTTGTGGTTTACAAAATGGGGGAAAGCAACAGAAATGTTGTTTTCTTCTAAGTCTTCTTTTTGGAAAACCAAAATGTTTTCTACTAAAAAATCAATAATGAAGAAGAAAGGAATTTCTTTTTCAGAAAGCCTGTCCATATCATCAAATGATTTTTGAAATTTTTGCATAGGGCAAAAATAAAACTTAAAGTCCGAAATCTGTTGGATTTTTAAGAGAAAAAGAAATGCCTTCTGCCAATTATCATGGAAATAAAACTCTATTTTTGCAAAAATTATCATGAATGTATTCCCAAAATTCTAAAAAACCTCACTTTCAAACCATCATCAAAGAATCTTTTGGATATTGGAGCCGAACGCTACCATATCAATTTCTATTCTCGATTCTTTACTTCTTGGTTCTCTATATTTTTGCCAATTACTTCTCCGGCTATTTAGGAGTTAAAGATAAAATTATAGCCTTGTACCCGCTAATTCTTGAGAATCCAGATGTGTTTACTTTAAAATTTCAGGAATATATGCTTACCGATGATTTTAGACTGTATGTATTATCGATGATTTTTTCTACCAGTTTGGTTTATCCGCTCAATATTGGGCTTTTGAGCATATACAGAAAGTTAGACAATAAGGAAGAGTTCTCGGCTCAGGATTTATTTGAGGGCTATAGTGGAGCTCATTTTTTCCGATACATGAGTTATTATTTTTCGTGGGGTATGATTTATAACTACGCCAAATCACTACTGATTCCTGCATTGATTTGGGTAATGGTAACACTGTTGGTTGCTCCCATTATGCACTTTAGAAAAGAGCGTTTGGGTAGTGCTATTGTCATGAGTTTTCAAATGTTTATAAAACATTTTTCTCTGTTTTTTTCGGTTACTGTTGTTACTTTTCTGTTGGTTTATTCGGGGTTGACTTTGTTTTTTGCAGGAGTTTTACTTACTTTTCCTTTTTGGAATGCAGTCGTATATGTTTTGTACCAGCATTTGTTGTCGGGAGATGAGGACAAAACTCGTTAAAAATAAAAAGAGGCTATTCAATGTTCTGAATAGCCTCTTTTTTATGATTAAAGAATATTATTTCCCGAGGTAGGAGTTATACATCCATACTTCTTTCTCTTGTTCAGAGATATAGCCACTCATCAACGCATTGGTGCCTTCGTCCCCTGCTTTTTCGGTAATGTCGAGTAATTCTCTTTGCAAATCGATAACAATTTTGAAAGATGATAAGATGTTTTCCACACATTTGGCTCCATCGCTTACTTCCTTACTTTCTTTGATGGTAGAGAGCTCTATGTAATCGCTAAAGTTATGATTGGGAGTGTAGCCAAGAGTTAGGATTCTTTCGGCTATTTCATCAATTTTTAGTGCCAGATTGTCGTATAATTCTTCAAACTTTACATGGAGGGTAAAGAATTGGTCTCCCTTGATATTCCAGTGTGCTCCACGGGTATTTTGATAAAAAATAGAATAGTCGGCTAAAAGCTCGTTGAGTTTCTCGGCAATTTTTTTACAGTCGGCCTCCTTAAGGCCTATAATATTAGAATTTTTCATAATGCTTATGCTTTTCCCTCAAAGTTACGAATTTTTTTTTAATGAGGTTTTGCCTCTACGTTCGTTGTGTGTTAGGGGGTGTACGGAGAAGGCGTTAAAGGATTGGAAATTAATAACTTATTCTGTGGAATAGAGTGTAAATATTGTAATATTCTTCACAATGCCTAGTATCCAACGACTTTACCCCCTACTTATTTTTCTCAACATGCCACTAAAAATATACCCATGAAAGGGTAGTACCGAATACCAATACAGCCTTCCTGCAATCCCAAGAGGGCGAAAGGTGGCGGTTTGTCTCAGGATACCGTCTTTTATTTCAAATTCCAGCCAAGCTTCACCCGGAAGTTTCATTTCTGCAAAGAGCAGAAGTCTCTTTTCCTTGCGGTTTGCGTAGAGAACTCTCCAAAAATCGAGTGGATCTCCTGCTCGCAAATCTTTTTGGTTTCTTCTGCCTCTTCGTAAGCCTACGCCACCTGCTAAACGATCAATAAAACCCCGAAGAGCCCAAAGACTATTTCCGTGATACCAACCATTTTTTCCGCCAATTCCGAAAATTTTGTCGAGACTTTTTTCCTCATTGTCTACTTTCATTTTTCTTTCATCTTTAAAACAGGCATGGCTGGGAACTTTAACATAATTCCATACATTTTTTTGATGAAGGCTTTCGGAGAACGAATCGTACCAGCTGGACATTACATCGTTTTGTTTGATTTTATCGAAAGCAAGTTCAATAGCTTTTTTATAAGAAATGGGAGAAATGCCCAACCTTTCTGCTAAATCGTTTGGTTTAGCGACCACATCTATATTCATACTATCTACCAGATTCTTCGCCAAATAATAAGAAGTAGAGGTAATAAAGTAGAGAATGTAAGAAGAAATCCTACGAGTCATTAAAGGAAATGTAAATACCCATCTTTTTATTTTTCGTACTTCGGCGTACTGCAAGAGCATTTGTTTATAGGTAAGAACTTCCGGACCTGCGATATCGAAGTTCTGGTTATATGTAAACTCTTTTCCCATTACTCCGGTTAAAAACTCAATTACATTTCTAATAGCGATAGGTTGACATTTGGTATTGAGCCATTTGGGGGCAACAAGGATGGGAACTTTCTCTACCAAATCCCGTATGATTTCAAATGAGGCACTCCCTGAGCCTACAATAATTCCCGCTCTAAGACAAGTAAGGGCGTAATGCTGACTTTCAAGATAAGATTCCACTTGTTTTCTGGAGCGAAGGTGTTTGGAAAGGTTTTCTTCATTCACAATTCCGGTAAGGTATATAACCTGTTTTACGCTTGTTTTTTCTATAGCTTGTCTAAAGTTGGTTGCTGTGATATACTCAGATTGGGTAAAATCGCCCTTGTCGCTCATGGAATGGATTAGATAATAAGCAACATCTATATCTTGGGGTATGTCTTCAATGCTTTCTTTTATCAGAAAATCATTCTGAATAACTTTTAGTTGATGTTCAAACTCTTTAAATTCTTCGGTATCGAACAGGTTTCTGTCCCTTACCGAACAATAAACGAAATGTCCGTCATTAAGAAGTTTAATCAGCAGTCGTTTGCCTATATAGCCCGTAACACCTGTAAGCAGAATTTTCATGGATTTTTTTTAGGAAATATAAAACTAAATTATTTAGCATTAGAAAATATATATCTGTTTTGATAGATTTTATTGATAAAGTAACCTCAGAAAACGGAGGTATATCTTGAGTTCAAAAAAAAGATTTTGACAACAGTGAAAGATAATTCACAATAAATTAATGCTTTAGTATTGTAGATTAAAAAAATATCCTTACTTTTGCACCCTAAAATAAAAATTTATATAAAGCAATCAAATGCCTACTATTCAACAATTAGTAAGAAAAGGAAGAGCCACACTTGCCAAGAAGAGCAAATCGGCTGCTTTGGATTCTTGTCCACAAAGAAGAGGCGTATGTACAAGAGTATATACGACTACACCTAAAAAACCAAACTCAGCACTTAGAAAAGTGGCGAGAGTTAGATTATCTAACGGTAAAGAGGTGAACGCTTATATCCCGGGCGAAGGACATAATCTCCAAGAGCACTCGATAGTATTGGTAAGAGGCGGAAGGGTGAAAGACCTACCGGGAGTACGTTATCACATTGTAAGAGGTGCTTTGGACACCGCAGGAGTGAACGGAAGAACTCAGAGAAGATCTAAGTATGGTGCAAAAAGACCAAAACCAGGACAAGCACCGGCTGCTGCAGGTAAGAAAAAGTAATCATTAAATTAAGGTACAGAAACAATGAGAAAGACAAAAGCAAAAAAAAGACCGTTGTTACCGGATCCAAAATTTAATGATCAACTGGTAACAAGATTTGTAAATAACTTGATGTTTGATGGTAAAAAATCCATCGCATTCAGAATTTTTTATGATGCATTAGACATCGTAGAAGCCAAAAAAGGAGAAAACGAAAAGTCTTCTTTAGAAATTTGGAAAGATGCATTAACCAACGTAATGCCACACGTAGAAGTAAGGTCAAGAAGAGTAGGAGGTGCCAACTTCCAGATTCCAATGCCTATTCGTGCCGATAGAAAAATCTCTATGGCTATGAAATGGTTGATTAAATACTCTACTGCGAGAAACGATAAATCCATGGCTCAGAAATTAGCGGCTGAAATCATCGCTGCTGCCAAAGAAGAAGGTGCAGCAGTAAAAAAGAAAACAGATACGCACAAAATGGCTGAAGCCAACAAAGCATTCTCACACTTTAAATTCTAATCTGAAATGGGAAGAGATCTTAAATATACAAGAAATATAGGTATCGCTGCTCATATTGATGCAGGAAAAACCACCACCACAGAAAGAATTTTATTCTACACCGGTAAAACCCACAAGTTAGGAGAAACACACCAAGGTTCATCTCAAATGGACTGGATGGAACAAGAAGCAGAAAGAGGTATTACCATTACTTCCGCAGCTACCACATGTAATTGGGTATTTCCAAGACAAGACGGTAAGCCTACGGCAGATGCTAAAGATTACCACTTCAATATTATTGATACTCCGGGACACGTAGACTTTACCGTAGAGGTAAACCGTTCTTTGAGAGTTCTTGATGGATTGGTGTTCTTGTTTTCGGCAGTAGATGGTGTAGAACCACAATCTGAAACCAACTGGAGGTTGGCAGACAACTACAAAGTTGCCAGAATGGGATTCGTAAACAAAATGGACAGACAGGGAGCAGACTTCTTGAACGTGGTAAACCAAGTGAAAGAAATGTTAGGTTCCAACGCCGTTCCAATTGTATTACCTATCGGTGCAGAGGAAGACTTCAAGGGAGTTGTAGATTTAATTAAAAACAGAGCCATTGTATGGCACGAAGATACTCAGGGAGCAACGTTCGATATCGTTCCTATTCCTGATGATATGAAAGAGGAAGTTCTTCAGTTCCGTCAAAACTTAGTAGAAAACGTAGCAGAATACGATGATACTTTGATGGAAAAATTCTTCGAAGATCCGGATTCTATTAGTGAAGATGAAATCAACGAAGCGTTGAGAAAAGCAACCATTGATATGTCCATCATCCCGATGACTTGTGGATCGTCTTTCAAAAACAAAGGAGTTCAGTTCATGTTGGATGCTGTATGTAGATACTTGCCTTCACCAATGGATAAGGAAGAAATCAAAGGAACCAACCCTAAAACAGAAGAAGAGGTATCAAGAAAACCATCGGTAAACGAACCTTTCGCTGCGTTGGCTTTCAAAATTGCTACAGACCCTTTTGTTGGTCGTTTGGCATTCTTCAGAGCATACTCTGGTCGTTTAGATGCAGGATCTTATGTTTTGAATACTCGTTCTGACAGCAAAGAAAGAATTTCGAGAATTTATCAAATGCACGCCAACAAGCAAAACCCTGTAGAATATATTGAAGCAGGAGATATTGGTGCAGCAGTAGGATTTAAAGATATCCGAACAGGAGATACCCTTTGTGATGAGAAAAATCCTATCGTTTTAGAATCTATGATTTTCCCGGATCCGGTAATTGGAATCGCGGTAGAACCAAAAACTAAAGCAGACCAAGATAAAATGGGGAACGCTTTGGCTAAATTAGCTGAAGAAGATCCTACGTTCCAAGTTAAAACTGACGAAGCTTCAGGACAAACGATTATCTCAGGTATGGGAGAACTTCACTTGGATATCATTGTAGACCGTATGAGAAGAGAATTCAAAGTTGAGGTAAACCAAGGTCAGCCTCAGGTAGAATACAAAGAATCTCTTACTGCTACAGCTAACCACAGAGAAGTATACAAAAAACAAACAGGTGGTAGAGGTAAGTTTGCGGACATTGTTTTCGAATTGGGTCCAAAAGAAGACGGTAAGCCGGGTCTTGAGTTTGTAAACGAAATTAAAGGAGGTAATATTCCAAGAGAGTTTGTTCCTTCTGTAGAGAAAGGCTTTAAAGAAGCGATGAAAAACGGTCCTTTAGCAGGATTTGAAATCGAAGGAATTAAAGTAGTTCTTAAAGATGGTTCATTCCACCCGGTAGACTCCGACCAATTATCTTTCGAATTGGCAGCAAAACTTGGTTTCAAAGAAGCTGGTAGAGCCGCTAAACCTGTAATTATGGAACCTATTATGAAACTGGAGGTAGTAACTCCGGAAGAATACATGGGAGATATTGTAGGGGATTTGAACAGAAGAAGAGGTACTATTAATGGTATGGATGACAGAAATAACGCTAAGGTTATCAAAGCATTTGTTCCGTTAGCTGAAATGTTTGGTTATGTAACTTCGCTTAGAACATTATCTTCCGGTAGAGCAACTTCATCTATGGAGTTCGAAAAATACGAACCGGCTCCACAGAACGTTGCCGAAGATGTAATCGCTAAAGCAAAAGGTTAATTTTAAATTAGATTAAAATGTCACAAAGAATTAGAATAAAACTAAAGTCTTACGATTACAACTTGGTAGATAAATCTGCTGAAAAAATCGTAAAAACGGTAAAAGCGACCGGAGCCATTGTAAATGGACCGATTCCTTTACCTACCAACAAAAGGATCTTTACAGTACTAAGATCACCACACGTAAACAAGAAAGCAAGAGAGCAGTTCCAACTTTCTGCACACAAGAGATTGATGGACATCTACTCTTCTTCTTCTAAAACGGTAGATGCTTTAATGAAATTAGAGCTTCCAAGTGGAGTAGACGTAGAAATTAAAGTGTGATTTTAGCGGTTTGCCTTATAGCAATTAGCTATTTGCCAAACGCATATTCACTTTGCTATGATAGAAAAATCCCGATTCTTTTAAGATATCGGGATTTTTTTTGATGGATAATTGTAATAAATGTTTTTTTTAATATTGATTGAGATAAACTCTAAAGCCCCATTTATAAAAACACGCTCTAAATATTTCCTTATTTTTGCAAGATGAAGACAAATCTTTCTTTTCAGCGAAATGTAGCGATTATAGGTATCTTACTTTTTGTAGGAAAACTTTTGGCATGGCATCTTACCAATTCCGATGCTATATTTTCCGATGCCATGGAAAGCGTTGTGAATATTATAAGTGCCTTTATGGGGCTGTATTCACTATATCTCGCTGCGAAACCGAAAGACGAAAATCACCCTTATGGGCATGGTAAAATAGAATTTGTAACTTCGGGTATTGAGGGGTCTCTTATTATTTTTGCCGGTATTATGATTATTGTAGAGGCAGTGGATAGCCTTCTACATGGTAATGTTCTACAGAAAATAGATTGGGGAATTTGGATTGTTTTGGCAACAGCTTTGGTGAATTATTTCATCGGTTATCTCTCGGTACAGAAAGGAAAGAGAGATAATTCTGTAGTACTCATCTCTTCAGGAAAACATCTTCAATCAGATACTTATACCACTTTTGGTGTGGTGCTGAATTTGATTTTGGTTTATTTTACTCAACTATCATGGTTAGATGGGTTGGTGGCTTTGCTTTTTGGGAGTTATATTATATTTGTAGGATATAAAATTATTAGAGAATCTCTTAAAGGAATTATGGATGAAGCTGATCCGGAACTCCTGAAAGAAGTAGTGCAAGTTTTGGAAAAAAACCGAAAACCGGATTGGGTAGACATTCATAATATGAAAATTCAACAATACGGAAGCGGTTTGCATATTGATGCTCATATTACTTTGCCTTGGTACCGAACGCTACAAGAATCTCATAAAGAAATGGAAAATATTATTCTTCTTTTGGCAAAAAATACCACCCGACAGGTGGAGTTTAATTTCCATATGGACGATTGTAAACCTTCTTCTTGTGCTATCTGTTCACTCGAGTGTCCTCATAGAGTAGAGCGTTTTCAGAAAAAGGTTGTTTGGGATATCGAGAATATATCCAATGTGAATAAACACAGCATGGAGTCCTAATTTTTGTCCAAAGCTTTTCGATAATAGAAAAGAGGAACTATAAGTAGAACCATTAAAGGTTGAATGACAAATCGGCGGGCATAAAAAGAAAGCAAATGTCCTATCTCGAACCTATCGTAGATGCAGTATAAATACATCGGGAAAAAAAATAGGAAGCAGGCAACCATCAAAACTATAGCTTGGAGTGTCCATTTCTTATTCAGAAACAAAAAATGAACAGCCATTACCGAAAAAAACAAGTTGAGAGAAAACCTTAAAATGTAATGTAAAATCAGTTTTCCCCACTCAAACGTCGGAAACTGAGCATAGTGAATTTCTTTGAAATATCCCAAGAAAGGATCATAAAAAAGAAAGGATTCGGATACCCTTACGCCAATCAGTCCACCTATGGCAACACCTACTAAAATCCACTTTAGAAACCTCATTTTTTCAAAGCAAAAAATTTAATCCAAATCAACCACAGTACCACCACGCCTCCATAAATAATGGCAGGAAAGAAATAATCGTGGGCAATGTCGGTATACTTAGGGTGGTCTACCACCACCACGTTTAGGGCAACAATCCTGATGATGTTTACAACATATAGAAAAACAAGTCCTGCTGATGCAAACCAAAATGTTTTGAGACCTTTATAAAAAGCAAAAATAAAAGCCAAATATAAAATCATAATTGATACCGCATTGCAACCCTCAATCATAATGGTAGCCCACATTTCTTTAATATAAAAATAAATGCCTTTGCTCTCTATATCATCTACCAAATAGGTGGTATATCCGGTTTTATTGAGGCAGAACTGTGTTTGGTGAGCTACAAGTCGGGTAAGAGGATCTACAGCAGTATCATTGTAAGCATTAAGATAGAGCTGATATACGATGATGAAGACCATATAAATCCCAAAAAACCTTAACAAAGCAATGATAATGGGTCTAAAATCTTTAAACATACAACAAAAGTAACCATTTATCCTGTTCTATCTTTGGAAATTTCTTGATTTTTTTCAAAATTCTCTTATCCTACCCCGCTTTTTAGGCACCCCTTCCAGAGGAAGGGGAATGCAGAGTGGTATTTTTAATCGTAAATCACTTGGTAAATCAGATGTCTCAAAATTTGTATATTTGTAGATTAAGAAAGGATATGTCCCCTGCCGAAATACTTCGTTTTTTTGAAAATTATCTTGGTGAGCAAGCCATAGAATTCAGAGCCTTGCAGCAAAGCGGTTCGGAAAGAGTAAATTATTGGGGGAAATCTCGTTCGGAGTCTTACATTATCACTTACAACGAAAATATTCGGGAAAATGAAGCCTTTTTTTATTTATCCAATATATTTTCTGAATTGCAGCTGAATACTCCCAAAGTTTATGCCATTAGCAAGAACCGAAGGTTGTACATTCAGGAGTTTGTGGGGGAGAAAACATTGTCTGAAATCATTACCGAAGAAGGGCATTGCCCTCGGGTAAAATCTTTGGTCTTTCAAACTTTGGAGAAACTTTTTGTACTCCAGCAGAATACGGAGAGCAAAATAGATTTCGGTAAAAGTTTTGAATACGAATCCTACAACGAGTTGCCTATAACCCACGACTTGTACTATTTCAAGAATTTTTTTGTAGATATACTGGAGATTTATTACCACAAATCTACTTTGCTTCAGGAATTTAAGCAGTTGGCAGCAAGCATTGAAAAACTACAGCCACAGTCCCTTATGATTCGGGATTTTCAGGCAAGAAATATCATGGTAAATAAAAACCACGAGATATTTTTTATAGATTATCAAGCAGCAATGAAAGGACCTGCTATGTACGACGTTATCTCGTTTTTGTATCAGGCAAAAGCCAACTTTCCGGAGCAGTGGAAATCCGAAGCATTGGATTTTTATCTCCAACTTTGGAACGAGAAAGACCGAAAAGAACTGAGAAACGCTGTAAAATACTGCCAACTCATTCGTTTTTTGCAGGTTTTGGGAGCATACGGATTTAGAGGTCTTATCCAAAAGAAACCTCATTTTGTTTCCAGTATAAAGCAGGGAATAAAAAACCTAACCGAGTTTGCCGAAAAATGGGAAGAGATGAAGAACTACCCTGAATTACAGTCTCTAATCGAAAACTTGCGTTTAGATTCTACTCAAAACAAAATCCATGATATAATTTCGAATCATTAACTACATTAAAAATAATGAATACCATTCTTAACATAGACATCCACAGTTTTTCCTACAAAAAAGGCGGGATTCCCAAAGATACCTCGGGTAACGGAGGAGGTTTTGCGTTCGATTGTCGAGGAATCCTAAATCCGGGCAGAATTGAAGAATACAAATCTCAAACAGGCAACGATGCCGGAGTTCAGCACTTTTTGGAAACTCAAACCCAAATGCCCGATTTTTTGGATTTAATCAAAAAAACTGTATCTATCACTATAGAGAACTATTTGGAGCGTGGTTTTGAACATCTGCAAATCAATTTCGGTTGCACAGGCGGACAACACCGTTCGGTATATTGTGCAATTAAAATGGGAGAATTCATCAAGGAAAAATATCCTAAAACCCATGTAACCGTAACACACGACGAGCAACCACAACTTAATAAATAAAAGGATTGAAATATCAATGATTAAAAAAGCCCTCATCTTCGCAGCAGGCAAAGGCACTCGGCTCAAGCCCTTTACGGATTCTCACCCCAAAGCATTGGCAAGGGTTAACCAAATACCTCTTTTGGAGCGGAATATTAAATACCTGCAATCCTTTGGGATACAAGATTTTGTAATCAATATTCATCATTTTGGGGAACAAATCATTGATTTTTTGAAAGAAAAAAATAATTTTGGTGCAAAAATAGAATGGTCAGATGAGCGAGAAGAACTGCTTGAAACCGGTGGTGGCTTGGTTTTTGCTAAAAAATTTTTGGAACAGGAAGAGAATTTCCTCATCATGAATGCCGATATTTTGACTGATTTAAATATCAAAAATTTTGTCGATTTTCATTTGAAAACCAATAATTTAGCTACCTTAGCAGTCTCAGATAGAGAAAGTTCGAGAAAACTACTATTCAACAGCGAAATGACTCTAAAAGGCTGGACCAACAAAGCAACAGGAGAGCAAAGGCTGGCAAGTTTCAATGATGATTTCAAAGAACTGGCATTTAGTGGAATTCATTGCCTTAGTTCAAGAATATTTAACGCTATAAAACGAACAGGAAAATTTTCAATAATGGAAGAGTATCTGGATTTAATGACTCATGAGTCTATTCAAGGGTATCAGCACAATGCCACATTGGTAGATGTTGGTCGTCCGGAATCCATTACTGAAGCCGAAAAATATTTTGTATGATAGATGATGATTACTCATTAGAAGAAAGTAAATTGCGGGACAGTTTCCGCCAAAAAACGTGGGATGAAACCATTACCAAAGATAGTTGGATGGTTTTTAAAATCATGGCAGAGTTGGTATCCGGCTACGAAAAAATGGTAAAATTAGGACCTTGTGTTTCTATTTTTGGTTCGGCACGACTAAAACCGGAAGACCAATATTACCAAATGACTACCGAGATTGCCAAAAAAATAACCGAATTAGGCTTTGGTGTTATTACCGGAGGTGGACCGGGCATTATGGAGGCCGGTAACAGAGGAGCCAGAGAAGGTGGTGGGAAATCAATCGGGCTGAATATAGAGCTTCCCTTCGAGCAACACTTCAACCCATATATCGATAAACAATACAGTATGGATTTCGACTATTTCTTTGTAAGAAAAGTGATGTTCATTAAGTATTCCCAAGGATTTATTGTAATGCCCGGAGGATTCGGGACTTTAGATGAACTGTCGGAGGCTCTTACACTCATTCAAACCAAAAAAATAGGCAGATTTCCTATTGTTTTAGTAGGAAGCGAGTTCTGGGGAGGATTGTTGGATTGGTTCAAGAAAACCTTATTAGAGAAAAAACTCATCTCCGAGGAAGATTTTCTGCTGTTCCGAGTGGTAGATACTGCCGATGAAGCTGTGGCACACATTAAAGCTTTTTATGAGAAATACTCTATAGGTGTAAATTTTTAACTTTGGCATATATTTTGACTATGAATAAACAAATACAAATTACAATGAAAAAGATTTTAGGTATTTTAGGCATATTTTCGATGGCATTGATGATGAGTTTTGCTTTGGCAGATTTCTATTCTACAATGACCAAGGTAGATTATGTAGAAGGAAGCCGAACGCTAAAATTCACAACCAAAATGAATACCGAGCATATTTCGAATGCTATTAAGATTAATGCTAATACAGCTGCTTTCGAAGCGGAGGTAAAGAGATATGTAAATGCTCATTTTGATGTGTCTGTAAACGGAGCCAATAAAAATCTTACCTTTACGGGAAGTCAAGTAAATGGCGAATCGGTTTGGGTTTACTTTGAAGCAGGAGATGTTTCGGATATTTCTACATTAAAAATTAAAAACAGCCTCCTTTTAGATGCTTATCCCAAACAACTTAATTTAGTGAATATCGCCTACAAAGGCGTGCAAAAGAACATGACTTTCCAACGAGGAAAGGAAGTTTCGGAAGTTTCTTTTTAAACCTTAGGCAGGTTTTACCACAAAAGTCGAAAGAAATATATTTTTAGTTTAATGTTAAAGTCCCTTCTCTCCCGAAGGGGCTTTTTTCTACAATCTGATTTTTGCTTGTATATCTTTATATGCGATTTTACAACTTACAACTTTACAAAGTTCTCTTGTTAATAAGCGTGCGAAAAAGCCCTCTCCAAGGAAGATACCTCCAGTGGAACGACAGCAAATACTGTATGCGTTTTAGCAGGGTGAAATTGGAAAAATATTTTTTGTCCAAAGAAATCAATAGCGTTTCTTTTACATAGTGGTTCATGGTTTTTTCCAATACGTTTTGTGCCACTATCCCGGAGTTTGAGTGTTTGTTGACCGAAATGAGTTTGTTTGCCCATTCCACTCTTTTTTTGTGGTCGTTAATTTTTGGGAATTCATATTTTACAAAATTATTGACATGAAAATCGCCCTCCTCTTTTGTGAAATCAGGATAAATTTTTCTCAGAATTTCCAATTTTACTTTGTTGCCATACACGTTTTGCTCTTCATAAGTTAAGGTGCTTCCCTGCGTGGGATGCCGCCGATAGAAGGCAAGAAATTCCGGAAGGTTGTAGAATTTGGCGTAAGGAAGGGCATCTGCCCAAAATTTATAATCTTGTGCCAACGGAAAATCGCTGCGGTAAGCCAAATTGTATTTTTCAAAAATATTTTTCCTCATCACTACGCTTGCCTGGTTCATATTGCAACCGAAAATAAGCCCTACCTTAATGCCTTCGTCAGTCTCGGGCAAAAGGAAATTCTCGGTTCTCATGCCAAACATTCTATATGAGGTTCCGCAAATATCAACATCTGGATTGTCGTCCAGAAACTTGATTTGTTTTTCCAGCTTTGTGCTTTCCCACAAATCATCTGCATCTTGAAATGCAATGAGTTCTGTATCAGCCATTTCTACGCCTAATTGCCGAACTGCACCTCTCCCGATGTTTTTCCCGAGACGATGGTAAACTATTCTTGGGTCTTTAAAGGACAGTACAATATTTTCTGTATTGTCCGTAGAAGCATCGTTGATGATGAGAAGCCGATAATCCGTATACGTTTGCTGGAAAATATTTTCAAGGGTTTCCTGCAGATGTTGCTCGCCGTTGTAAACCGGAATAATGATGGTAAGACGGGTTTTCATTTTGAAGAAAGTAGTTTTTTTGAGAAAGAAAAAAATCGGTTGTTGAGCAGTGCGTATCCCCAAAACGAGGCAATGTAGTATTTGCTTAATAAAATTCTGTCTTCTCTACCTTTTGGTTTGATGAACGGAAATAAGCGTCTTGCTTCCCGAAAATTATAGAATATGTTTTTGTGAAGCGTATACGCTATTCTGTTTGAGATGTTTTCCATGCCATACAATTTTGAAAAATTTTCGCCAATCAGATAGTGAGCTTTGTGTCCGTATGCATCATCTGTTAATTTTTTTTGCCGGATAAAGTCTATGTAATAGGTCGTCATAAAAATAGAATCTTCTATATGCTTAATTGAAAAACTATTGATAATGGAGCCTTCCCTTTTTCTGTGGTAATACACAATATCGGGGATAACGACCACTTTTTCGGCATGATACAGCAGGTGTATATTGGCCAAAAAATCTTCATGGTATCTTCCTTTCTCAAAACGGATTTTATGGGTGTCGAAAAGTTCTTTTCTGTATAGTTTCACGCAGGCGTTATCCGTAGGTTGGTAATTGAAAAGCATTCCGTTCAAGGCATCAATAGGCGAAAGGGTTTTGGTTTCGGTAATATGCTGTGTGAGTTTTTCGGTTTTTTGGTCGCGAACAATCAACTTATTTGCCGCGACTATTGAAGCGTTGTGCAGAATGGCGGCGTTGTAAAGAGTTTCTAATGCGTGGGGCGGAATCCAGTCGTCGCTATCCATAAAGTTGAGGTATTTTCCCGCCGCTATTTTCATGCCTTCATTTCTGGCGTTGGAAAGTCCTTGATTTTTCTTCAGGACAATTGTTTTAAAGTTGATTTCGGTATTTTGCAGTCTTTTTACGGCTTTTTCAAAAGAACAATCCTGCGAGGCATCGTCAATTACAATCAGCTCAAAATTTTTAAAAGTTTGAGCAATAATGGAGTCGATACATTCCTCAATGTAATCTTCAACATTGTAAACGGGAACAATAACGGAAATCAAAGGTTTTTTCACGAGAGTGGATTTGTACTTACTGCATTTATATTACTGAAAATCGGGCTAAAAACTTGCGATAAAAACGGTTACGGATTTTAGATGGCTTCTTCATTTTTTCGTGTAATACAATATAGGCGATATATGGAGGTAGTTTAAATTTAGGGATTAGATTATGGAGCGTGCTTTTTTGATAAAATTTTCTTAAAGATGCATAAACTTTCTGCCAATGATACCTGTCTTGAACAAGTACTGTATCGTGTAGTATAAATGTAGAGAGTTTATGCAGGTGAGCGGCAAGTTTTTCGGAATCGAAATATCGAAGCAGTTGTCGGTCTTCAGTGGTTTTTAAAATTTCGGCGATGATGGTTGAGGAGTTGAGATGGTTTTCAATACTTCTCGTATTCATGATAGAGTTGGGATTGTTCTGGAAGTAGTTGTGAACAACCTGGGGCAATACCAATGCCGATTGGGCAAAGCTGCAAACTTGAAAAGTCCAAAGTTCGTCTTCGTGTTTCAGTCCTTCTTGGAAGTAGAGTTTGTTTTTTCTCAGAAACTCTGTTGAATAGAGTTTGCTCCATAGTACTACCGGAATATGGTTGTCTAAAAAATGATGCATAATATCGGTAGTTTCGTTCAGTTCTTGAGGTGTTTCTATTTTTTTGTAGAGATGAGACGGCTTTGTACTTCCATCTTCGTAGGCATATTGTAAACCGGTGGAGATGAAATCATAATTTTTAGTTTTTAAATGTTGGGCATAGAGTTCAAAAACATGGTTGTGGGCAAGCCAGTCATCGTTATCTATGAAATAGATGTAATCTCCTTTAGCCGCATCTATTCCTGTATTTCTTGCAATGCCGGAGCCTTTGTTTTCTTCATGAACAACAATTTGATGGGCTATTTTGGAATATTTCAAAAGTATTTTTTGGGCAACCTCAAGAGATTGATCCGGACTGAAGTCGTCTACCAAAATAATTTCAAAATCTTGATAAGTTTGATTGATAATGGAGGTCAGGCATCTTTCAATATAGTTTTCAGCCTTATAAATAGGTATAATTACCGAGAACATTCCTTTTTTTGTCAAAGATAAAAATTATTCGGGCAAGGCTTCTTCTACTTTTAGAGGAACTACGTAGTAATTTTTTTTGTGATGCATAAAACTATTTGCAAATCTCTGCGGGTTTAGATTTTATAATCTGATTTTTGAACATTCTTTGCAACTTTACAAACTGAAAAAAACTACAGAACCTTTAATTCTAGCTCAATTTTATTACCAAAGAATTTTTTTGAAATTCGCTGAAAATTCTTTGTGATATCCGAAACATAAAACTGATATGTGGGATGTGGATTACTCTTGTTCAGTAAGTCGTATTTAGATAGTGTGTGTTGTACGTAGCTTGCCAAAATACTTGGTGAATCTATCACCCGAACTCGGGTTCCGTAGTATTGTTTTATCTCGTCTAAAAGTAGTGGGTAGTGTGTGCAACCTAAAATAAGGGTTTCAATATCCTTTAGTTTTTTGTTGGACAAATAGTTGTAAATAATGGCGTGTGTTATAGGATGGTTAATAAAGCCCTCTTCTATGGCGGGAACCAAGAGAGGTGTTGCCAGTTCTTCTACCTGAATAAATTTGTTGTGTTTCCGAATGCTTTTTTTGTAAAGCCCTGAGTTTACTGTTGCTTTTGTGGCAATAACTCCGATATTTTGATGGATTTCGAATGCTACTTTTTCTGCTACAGGGTTAATGACATCAAACACTAAGGCCTTGTCGCCTGCCTCTTCCTTTACTTCTTTCAAAGCATTTGCTGTTGCTGTGTTGCAGGCAATAACTATGGCTTTGCAGTTCATTTCCAAAAGGAATTTGGTAATTTTTACGGAATAGCCAATAATGGCATCACGAGATTTTTCACCATAAGGCAAATGCTTGGTATCACCGAAATAAATGAAATCTTCATGGGGCATCAGGCGTTTTATTTCTTTAGCTACAGTAAGTCCGCCCACGCCACTATCAAAAATCCCTATGGGTTGCGAAGATTTTAAATGTTGATATTTCAAAATCGTATTTTTTACAAATATACTAATTTCCTTTGCTTATCTGTTGGGCGGATTTTTGATTTGTTTTGGTTAAGAGTAATCAAAACAATAAGGATTTCTTTATCTTCCTTGTAGTCGTTTAATGTTTTTAAATCGACGGTGTGGTTTTATTTTGGACTTGTGTTTAAGGGAATTGAGTTGAAAATATGGTTTAACTGTGAATAGAATTGTATATATTTGATTTTAAATCCATGACAAAAAATATAATGCAAAATATTGAACCACAAGGAACAAAGAAAACTACAGAGAACAAACACTATTTGGGGATTTTTGAAGATAGTATGGTGATCTTTGTGTAAGAATTAGGCGATTTTATGTTAAAATTCAATAATTCAAATTTTTGTGATGTGCTGAATATGTGATATAACAAAAACAAATAAAGATGAACGACTTTATTAAACTCTGCGTTTTCGTATTTTTTATTTCTATATCCAATAATTCATGGGCTCAGAAGCATGATAATTCGCTGGAAAAGACAATTTTTAAGGTTTTAAAAGCTTATCAATCTAAAGACGAAAAGACACTCAACACACTTATTCAAAAAGATTTTGGCATTGCAATTTTGTATAAAAGAGGAGTCTATGATAATCTTGCAATAGTGGATCGTCTTACTTTCAATCGCCCTATTCCCGAATATTTAGCGTTTGACCACGAGATTTCAACAGATTACAAAATCCATTTCGGAACCTTGCCGGAATTTAGCTGTGATACTCTTGAGTGGAATAAACCTCACGGAATCTACTGCGATGTGAACAAGATTGATAAAACACTTTCTACCGTTGCCAAAGACGAAAATAAGATTTTGGAGGAAAACGTTTGGTCTTCCCAAAAAATCAAAAAACTGGAAGAAATAGAAAATAAAAGCCACAAAATAATTGTAATAGGTAAGGAAGAAGGCGTATTTATTTTTTATTTAATGTTTCACAAGAACAAATGGTATTTAGTTGCTATTGACAGATTTGAGGTTTGTGATGCTTAGAAATTATAATCTCAAAGTGGGATATTAACACAATTTTCAGAATATATATGAGAAGTTAGTTGTTGTTCAGTATCAACAAAGGTTCAATATATTCTCTGTCGTTGCTGAGTCTCGGTACCTTGTTTTGTCCACCTAATTTTCCTCGTTGAGCCATCCAACGGTAGAATAGTTGAGGTTGAGCTTGGTGCACAATAGGAAGTTTGAGTGTCATATTATTGTAGCGTTTGGCTTCGTAATCGGAGTTAATGGCTTTGAGACTTTCATCAAACACCTTCACAAACATTTCGAAATCATTAGGTTGTTCACTAAATTCCATAATCCACTCATGGGCACCGGAATCTCCATCTTTCATGTAAACAGGAGCTCCGGTATAATCGGTTATTTTGGCATGAGTTGCCTCGCAGGCTTTAGACAGAGCGGTTTCTACATTGTCAATCATGAGTTCCTCCCCAAAGGCATTGATGTAGTGCTTGGTTCTCCCCGAAATTTTGAATCGGAACGGCTGAAGATGAGTGAACCGAATGGTATCACCTATAAGATAACGCCACAGTCCACCATTGGTAGTAATAACAACAGCATAGTTTTTTCCTAATTCCACATCTTCCAAAGAAATGGTTTTTGGATTTTCTGAACCGAAGTCTTCCATAGGAATAAATTCGTAGAAAATACCATAATCTAACATGAGTAACATTTCTTCGCTGCCAAATTGATCTTGTATGCCAAAGAAACCTTCGGAGGCATTGTATATTTCGTAATAGCGAATATCTTTTCCAATAATTTGTCTGTACTGGTCTCTATAAGGCTTAAAACTAATGCCGCCATGAAAAAAAACTTCCAAATTGGGCCACAATTGAGCAATAGAGCCTTTATTGGTTTCCTTTAAAACCCTTTGGAGCAGTACCATCATCCAACTTGGAACACCTGTTAAACTCCCTACATTCTCTGTTTGTACTTCCGAGATAATGGCTTTTAGTTTGCTTTCCCATTCAGACATTAGGGAAACTTGTTTGCTTGGGGTAGTTGTCATCTCCACCCAAAAAGGAAGACTTTCGATTAAAATGGCAGATAAATCCCCAAACTTGGTGCCGAAACTCTCGTAGAGCTCAGCACTCCCACCCAATCTTAGATTTTTGTACCGAAAAAGCTGACTGTCTTCGTGGTTGTTGATATAAATTGCTAATAAATCCTTTCCTGCCTTGTAGTGGCAATGCTGAAGACTCTGCTCCGAGATGGGTATAAATTTGCTTTTGGCATTGGTAGTGCCAGATGATTTCGCAAATTTTTGGATTTTCCCGGGCCAAAATATATCTTTTTCGCCTTTTCGTGCTTTTTCGATATAGGGTTCAAATTCCTCGTAAGTTACTATGGGAACTTGGTTCTGAAACTCCCGATAAGAGGAGATGTCTTTGAAGCCGTGTACTTTTCCGTATTCTGTGTCCTTGGCTTGAGAAAGCTGAGAAAATAGAATCAGATTCTGAACTTCAATAGGGTGTGCTATGAAATTGTTGATTTGATCTATCCTTTTTCGAATAAACCAATTAGCCATCGTATTGAAAAGTGACATTGCCATTGAACAAATATATTAAATAAATCTTTTAACAAAGGTCTCTACAATTAAATATGAGGTTAAATGCATTAAAAATTTTAAAATGCAAGGTTAAACAAAGAAAAATGAAAAATTTACAATCATTAATTTAAGATAAACAAAGGCATAGAATTTATCCATGTACTGTCTTAAAATAAGCCATGTGATTTTTAAATCTTACTCAGTAATTTTTTTACTCAATCCCTCAATTTTCTTAATTTAAATAAACTTTGTTTATTTCTTTTTTTTAACATTCAGTTAATTAAGGAAATAGTTAAGAAATCAATCAATTGATTTAGAATTAAATACATTAAGCTAAATTGCCTTAATGTTAAAAATACTTTACAAACTTAAACATTCTCTTAGCTTATCTTAAAAAGCAGAATTAATGTAAGAAAAATCTTTGTTTTGCCTTGCGATAAATAAAAAAGTACGATTTTTATTCAAATTCAATTTGTTGACCCGATAAATATTTTTATCTCGCCAAGATTAGAAAACCTCAATCTGATTTTTCAACAAATCCTCAAATTCTTCTCTTTTTCTAATAAGGTGAGCTTTTCCATCGAGGAAGAGTACTTCGGCAGGTTTCAATCGGCTGTTGAAATTAGAACTCATTTCAAAACCGTATGCTCCCGCATTTCGGAAAACCAAAACATCGTTTTCACGAACTTCATGGAGTTTTCTGTCCCATGCGAAAGTGTCTGTTTCACAGATGTTTCCAACTACAGTATAGATTCGTTCCGGTCCTTTGGGATTGGTTAAATTTTCGATGATGTGGTAAGAATCATAAAACATTGGGCGGATTAAATGATTGAATCCGGAATTTACGCCCACAAAAACGGTGGCGGTAGTTTGTTTGATTACATTGGCTTTTACCAAAAAATGACCTGATTTTGAAACCAGATATTTTCCGGGCTCAAACCAAAGTTGCAAATCTCGTTCGCTTTCTTTACAAAATTTAGAAAATGCTTTTTCTACTTTTTTGCCCAGAGCTTTCACATCGGTTTCCATATCGCTTTTTTGGTAAGGCACCTTGAAACCACTTCCCATATCAATGTATTTCAAGTCCGGGAAATGTTCTACCAATTCAAACATAATTTCTAAGCCTTGCAGGAAAACATCAGCATCTTTTATTTCGCTTCCGGTGTGCATGTGCAAGCCTTCAACGAGAAGTTTCGTTGATTTCATTACCCGTTCTATATGACGCATTTGGTGTATAGAAATCCCAAACTTAGAATCAATATGTCCTGTTGAGATTTTATGGTTTCCACCGGCATAGATGTGTGGATTGATTCGGATAAAAATAGGGTATGAACCGCCAAATTTAGTCCCAAACTGCTCTAAAATAGACATATTATCAATATTGATATGCACTTTCAAAGCCATTGCTTCCTCAATTTCTGCTAAATCTACACAATTGGGGGTAAAGAGAATTCGTTCGGAAGAAAAACCGGCTTTTAGCCCCAACTTTACCTCGTTGATGGAGACGCAGTCTAAATTAGCTCCCAATTTTTCGATATATTTTAGAATATTAATATTGGTAAGAGATTTACAAGCGTAGAAAAATTTGGTATTTTCTGAAAACGAAGAGGTTAGTTTTTCGTACTGTGTTTTGATGGATTCCGCATCGTAAACGTAAACAGGTGTTCCGAATTCATCGGCAATTTTTAGTAAGTCGGCGTTGTTCATTGTTGGTTCGTATTTAATAGGTTACAAATATCTTGATTTTTTATTTTTTTATAACGACAAAACTTAAGTATTTATAAATTTTATTAGTCCTCATTTTATTTGAAATAAAAAACCTTTCAATAACGAGTGTTGAAAGGTTTTAGTTATGCTAAAAAGGGAAAAATTACATTCCCAGACTTTCTCTTACTCGTCGTAAAGTTTCGTGTGCCACCTTTCGGGTCTTGACTGCTCCTTCCTGAAGTTTGCTTTCAAGTTCCGGAATATGATTCATATAGTAGGAAAACAATTCTCTTTCTTTGGCAAAAGTGTTCAGTATAAGTTCCAACAACGCATTTTTCGCATGTCCATAACCAAAGTTTCCAGCTAAATATTTAGCCCGAAGTTCTTCTGTTTGCGAAGCAGTCGCAATCAGTTCATACAGAGCAAAAACTTTGCAGGTGTCGGGATTTTTAGGTTCTTCCAAGGGTGTAGAGTCTGTTTCAATAGACATAATCTGCTTTTTCAGCTCTTTCTGTGGCAAAAATATATTGATGATGTTTCCTCGGGATTTAGACATTTTTTGTCCATCTGTTCCCGGAACATATTTGGTGTCTTCCTGCAATTCGGCTTGAGGTAAAACAAAAACTTCTCCCATTTGGTGATTGAATCTAGCTCCTACATCTCTTGCCATTTCCAAATGCTGTAATTGATCTTTTCCTACGGGCACAATCTCTGCATCATACAGCAAAATATCTGCTGCCATCAACATAGGGTAGGTAAACAAACCTGTATTTACATCGGCCAATCGGTCGGCCTTATCTTTAAAAGAATGTGCCAGCGTAAGTCGTTGGTATGGAAAAAAGCAGGAAAGATACCAAGATAACTCGCAAACTTCAGGAATATCGCTTTGGCGGTAGAAATAAGTTTTTTCTGTATCCAATCCACATGCCAACCAGGCGGCGGCGATTTCGTAAGTGTTTTGTTTTAGTTCCTGAGCATCTTTTATTTGGGTTAAAGAGTGCATGTTGGCAATAAACAAAAACGATTCGTTTTCAGAGGCTTTCGCCAACTCTATCGCAGGAATAATTGCCCCTAAAAGGTTTCCCAAATGTGGCGTTCCTGTAGCTTGTATTCCGGTAAGTATTCTTGACATGGTATGATTAAATGGTTTGCAAAACTACAAAATTTTGAGGTCTAATGACCCATTCTTGTTTGAGTTACTTTTCCGAAAAAAAATTAGTATTGGTTCGTTAATTCCTGAATATAGTGATGTGCCGTCATGTCAAATTTTACGGGGACAATGCTGATGTAGCCATTTTCTAAAGCAAATTCATCGGTGTCTTCGCCCTTGTCCATATTATTGAAATAACCCGTTAACCAATAATATTTTTTGCCTTGCGGATTCACTCTTTCATCAAAGTTTTCCTCCCATTTAGCATGAGCCTGTCTGCAAATTTTAATGCCTTTAATCTCTTCTTTTTTTAGCTTCGGAATGTTTACGTTCAAAACAATTCCTTTGGGCATAGGGTGTTGTAGAGATTTTAGAACGATTTCTTTGATGAAATCTCTTGCCTGTTCAAAATCTGCCTCAAAGCTGTAATCGCACAAGGAAAAACCAATGGCGGGAAGCCCTTCTACTCCCGCTTCTACAGCTGCCGACATGGTTCCGGAATAGATGACGTTAATAGATGAATTGGAACCATGATTGATGCCTGAAACTACCAAATCCGGTCTGCGAGGCAATACTTTATCCAACGCCATTTTTACACAGTCTACCGGTGTTCCGCTCAGCGAAAAATCTCTCTGAGCACCTTCCAAATGAATTTCCTCCAAACTTAGAGTAGAATTAATGGTAATAGCGTGCCCTTTGCCACTTTGTGGCGAATTGGGAGCGACCACTACCACATCTCCTATTTCGTTCATAAATTCTACTAATTTTCGGATTCCCGGAGCGGTAATTCCATCGTCATTGGTTACTAATATCAAAGGTTTCTGCATAATTTTTGTCTTTTCAAAGTAAAAAACACTTAATTTTCAACAAAAATAGAGAAAAAATTGTGCTACTATATAAATAAGCACTATCAAACGGATAAACTCCTAAACGAGCAGTGTTCAGCTATAACACACTGTTAATCAATGCTATTTTTATGAGTATAAAAACCCACCTCTCTGTTTTTCAGAATAGTTCTGTCTGTATCCAAGG
>JAGOJI010000073.1 GCA_017995195.1 Cloacibacterium sp. | reverse complement strand
CACATTACAATAATAAGGTAAAAAAGGTATTCGGAGAGGTTCCCGCTGTGGGAGACAAACCTGCCTCTATTGCTTTTATCGTAGACAATGTGAAGAAAAAAAATGGCTCAACCAAGCAATATTTTGATTTGCCAACGACTACAGGTCAAGCCAATTTCTTGAACTATCGACATTACTTTATGGCATTGCCGGTACAGGATAAATATAGAGCAGCATTAGTATAATGAGAACGATAAAGTATATAGCCGTGCATTGCACCGCAACGCCACAGACGACATCTGTAGAGAGTATTAAGCAATATTGGAAAACTCATTTAGGTTGGAAAATGCCCGGCTATCACTTTATTATCAAACTGGACGGCGAAATAGTTACTCTACTTTCTATTGACCAAGTGTCTAATGGAGTTAAGGGGTTTAATTCTCAAACAATTAACATCTGCTACATAGGTGGCGTGGATGAGAAAGGAAGAGCCAAAGACAACCGCACAGACAAGCAAAAAGAAAGTTTAAAAAAGGTTTTAAAAGAACTTAAAAAACAATTTCCAAGTGTAGTAATACAAGGGCATCGGGATTTTCCTAATGTAAAAAAAGACTGCCCTTCGTTTAACGCAAAAATAGAATATCAAAATTTATAAAATGCAAAAATCAAAAATTTTTCTAACAGTTATATCTATTTGCATTGCATTGGTTTTACTGGTTTCCTGCCACGGCAGGAAACACAGTGAGCCGGTGGTAATTACAAAAGAAATCACTAGAGAAATCGTAAAGAGGGATACAATCATCAAAATCGAAAAAGACAGTTCTAAAACAGTAGTAAAGATTGATTGTCCAGATGGTGGTACTCCCGTAATCAAAACGATTTACAAAACCATTCCCGGACAAAAATTACAACCTCCGAGCTTAAAGTTAAATGGAAATGTTTTAACTGCAGAATGTCAAAGGCAAGCGGATAGTTTAGCGATAGAGCTTGCTACAAAATATGTGAGAGAATTTGTCTCTGAACAAAAACCAATTTATATAGACAAACCTGTGTACATCGAAAAACCGCTAAAGTGGTATGTGAAATTCTTAATGTGGATAGGCATTTTCAGTCTCATAATACTTGCTATTGGACTCATTTTAAAAATAAAAAGATAATGGATAAAATATTTGAACAAAATCAAAGCCTTGATGTTTGCTATAAAACATCAGATGAAAAATACTTTTTCACGCACAATGATGCTTTTAATCACGCAAAATCATTGAAGGACAAGAAAGTGAAAAAATTAGAGAGACCACAGGTTCCTGAGGATTTGGAAAACGATAAAGATTTAGAAAAAACAAATGTGAAGCCTATTAAAAGAGCTGATGCTGTAAAATCATATTTGGAACAATTTGGCGAAGAACCCTCCGTAGATTTTACAACGGTTGAAATTGTAGAGGCTATGGAGCGAAATGTAAAACTTGAAACCGCATTATAATGAACGGAGTTAAATTTATACGAGAGAGCGGAGGGCTTTCGAGGGTTCTACAAGGAACCGACCATGTAAGTGGTCTTATTGTATATGGAGAGGGAGCAATCGAAAAAACTTTGATACTATCAGTTGACGAACTATCAAACAAAGGTATTACAACCGCTACTAACCCTGTACTTCATTATCATATTTCAGAATTTTTCAGAATTAATGAAGGTGCAAAATTGTATGTTCAATCTGTCGCCGAAAGCGATGGAAATTATACAGAGCTTAAAGTTTTACAAAATTATTCAGAGGGAAATATTAAACAAATGGGCATTTGTGATTATAAAACAACTATTGCCAATCTTTCTAATAGAGTGTCTAAATTAAACACACTAGCAACAGAATTAGGAGGAAGTAATACGCCCTTGAGTATTTTGTACTCTTTAAAACTAACGTCGGAAGATATGTTAGCATTGCCAAATCTACATACACTAAATGCCGAAAGGGTGTCGGTGGTTATTGCTCAAGATTTATTGGGAAGAGGCGGTTATCTATCCTCTACAAAACCATCAATAGGTGTTATGGGAGCAATGCTAGGAGCGATTTCTAAAGCCAAAGTGCATGAATCTATTGGTTGGGTAGAAAAACAAAATTTAGTTTCTACCGCCTATGTAAAATCGTTTACAGCAGATGTAGAAAAAGCCAGAGAGTTAGACGGTGTAGGATTCTGTGACGGCTCTGCTATTGGGAATTATACCCCACAGCAATTACAATCTATTCATGATAAAGGATATATTTTTTGTGTAAAGTATCCAGGGCGTGTGGGAACATACTTCAATGATAGTTTTACAGCGACTAGTTTAGATAGTGATTTTGCATTCATTGAAAATAACAGAACGATAGATAAAGCACAGAGAGAAATTGAAAAAGTACTCTTGCCTAAAGTATCTGGTCCCGCCTATATTGATGAAGATACAGGGTATTTAGATGCTTCCACAGTTGCTTCGTTAGAGGCTTTATGTGATGATGCTATGGATCAAATGGTTCGTGATGGAGAAATCAGTGGATATAAGGTGTATATCAACCCTAGTCAACAAATTTTAAGAACTTCAAAATTAGAAGTTGTGATTAAAATTGTTCCCGTTGGAACGATGCGAGAAATTACTGTAAAACTCAATTTAACCCTAAAACTCAATTAAAATGGCAATAGAAATAGAACCGCTAATTAATGGCAGAGAATACGGATGGGCAGATATAGCCACCGCAATAGGTGGTGTTCCAACTGTTGGAATTACTGCTATTGATTACGAGGAAGAAATGGAAAAAGAAAACATCTACGGAGCGGGTAGAAATCCCGTAAGTCGTGGATATGGAAGGGTAAAATCTACCGCCTCTATTACTTTGCTTACGAGTACTGTAATGGCACTCAAAGCAAGAGCACCAAAAGGACAATTATTTAGAATTGCACCATTTTCCATCACAGTTTCTTACCAGCCTGATGCAGGGCCGATGGTTGTTCACGTGTTAAAAAATTGTGAATTCAAAAAAAATAAATTCGACTGGAAGGAAGGAGATATGAAGAAAGAAATTCAGTTAGAACTCATCATCTCAAACATTGTAGATAAATCAATTAAAAGTTAAGAAATGCAAGAAACATTAATCTGCGGTTTGTCCGCAACGGAAATAGAACAATTAAAAGAAGAAAAGGGTGCTTTGGTACTCATTGATGTAGATTATCAAGGAAAAAAACACCAAGTTATCTTTAGAGAACCTAGCTTTAAAGATATGGAAGCGGTAAACAGTATTTCAAAATCTAACGAAATGAAAGGTTTGCAAGCAATGTACAATAATTGTATAGCTATTGCAGATAGTGAGGTCGAAAAAAGAGATTTATTAAAAATTAAAGCCGTTGAGTCCTTAATGACAAGGGTTCAAAAAATATCAGCAGAAGCAAAAAACTTATAAGCTCGCTACAAGGCGAGCAAAGCGAAAGGGAGCAATGGAAAGGTGATGCGTTGATTCGTTCGAATTTCCATATAAGTCCTGAAAACCTACAGATAAGTGAGTGGAATAAGATGTATGCTCAAGCAATTTGGTTGGAAGAATGGAGATTGAAAAACCAAGCCGAACTATTCAGTGTATTGTTTGGCAGTGATTAATCTTTTCCATTAACAGCACTATCGTAGCACTTATTCGCAAAGGTAAATAGTGCATAACAAAACCAAAGGGCTAAAGTAATAGTAAAAACTAAAGGATTTACTAAGGAAATCAGCAAACTTATAAAAACAATCCAACCCAAACGAGTCATTTTATAGCTAAAAATAGTCATAACGCTTTGTTTGTGACAAAGATACATAATGTCAAACAATACCGCAATATATAACATCAATTTTGTAACCAACGGAGGGCAGGTTTTCCCTAACATAACTGTTGGTTTAGATGGTATTAGAAATTCTGTAGAGAAGACGACAAAGGTTTTTGGAGACTGTTACAAAGCCATTTTAGCGGTTGATTTGGTTTCGCAAAACTTATCAAACCTTCAACAAAGTTTTAATGAGCTTATTCAGCCAGGTGTAATGCTAAATAGTAATATGCTTGAGTTATCCGCTATTACAGGCGTTACGGGTCAAGGTTTAAAAGATATTGAATTAGCGGCAAGAAGTACCTCTAAAGTATTCGGCACAGATGCTACTCAAAATGTAGAGTCTTATAAGTTAATTCTATCTCAATTGAGTCCAGAAATTGCTAAGAATAGTGAAGCAATGAAGATGATGGGAGAAAATGCCAACATTTTATCTAAACAAATGTCCGGAAATACAGTTGCTTCCACTAATGTGCTTACTACTTCGATGAATCAGTTTGGAGTAAGTCTTGATGATCCTATCGCAGCGGCTAAAATTATGGCAGATATGATGAATGTAATGTCTGCCGGAGCTCAAGCCGGCTCCGCGGAACTCCCACAAATACAACAAGCATTGGAACAGGTGGGAATGGTAGCTAAAACAACAGGGCTTTCGTTCGTAGAAACTAATGCACAGATTCAACTTTTAGACAAAGCAGGCAAAAAAGGAAGTGAGGGGGGCGTAGCATTACGAAATGTACTAACAACACTTTCCGAGGGGAGATTTACGAGTAAAGATGCAGCGGCGGGATTGCAAGCGGCGGGTATATCCGTAGAATATCTAGCGGACACTTCCATTCCGCTTACAGATAGGTTGAGAACTTTAAGAAAGATACAAGGCGATACGGCATTGATGACTAAGGTTTTTGGAAAAGAAAATATGGCGGCGGCTATTGCTATGGTTAATGGAGCAGACGAAGCGGACGAATTGGCAACTCAAATAACCGGAACTAATTCAGCGGTTGAGCAGGCTAACATAATTATGGGAAGCTACGCCGAGAAAATGAAAAGGGCAAAAGCGTGGATAGATGATGTAAAGATAAGTGTATTTAATGCCACACAGCCAATGCTACCTTATATTCAAGGTTTTTTTACTCTTGTTACAACTGGAGGTCAGCTTGCACAATCTTATATATCCATAAAATCTGCATTAGAGGCAGTGATTCCTAGTTTATTCAAAAAAGCAGTAGTTACAGAAGCTGATACAGTAGCTACGGCTACTAATACAACTCAAATAGGTATCGGCTCTGTAGTCAGTAGAATATATGCTAGTTCTATTGGGGCTATTCGAAATGCTTTTTTACAAGCTACTTTAGCAACGAGGGGGTTTTCTATTGCAATGCTTAATATCCCTGCTATAGGTTGGGTAATTTCCGGTGTTGTGGTATTGGTTACGGGTTTAAAACTTCTGTGGGAGCACTCCCGAAGATTCCGAGAAATTCTATTTGGAATTGGAGAAGTAGGAAAGGCGGTGTTTCATAATATTGGTGTATTCGTAGGAAGACTGTGGAATTTAATTATTAGACCTATTGCTCTTGTTTTTTGGAATACTTACAAACAGGTATTTACTAATATTTGGGAAGTGGTAAAATGGGCATTTAGTCAAATTACTAATATTGTATTGTGGACTTGGCAAAGCGTAATAAAGCCAATAGCCCTATGGATTTGGGATATTTATACAAAGGTATTTAATGCGATTTGGAATACAGTAAAATGGGTCTTCAACGCTATTAAAAACTTTGCACTGGGCGTTTGGAATTGGATAAAGGAAATATTCGGAGGTTTTGCTAAATGGATTGATGAGGCATTGATACAACCTATATACAAGGCATTTTCTAATGTATGGAACTGGCTTGTCAACTTACTAGACAATATAATGAATAAACTTAACGGATTTCTTGCTCCTATTCGTGAACTGTGGAACCAATTATTTTCCGGCGATGGAATGAAAGATATTGCCGTATCCTATAAAGAAGGAGAGGGAAAAGGTGGAAGAAGCTTCGACAAATCACAGGCCGAAAAAAACAAAAAAGAACCACAAGAAGTAGTTGTAAAAAAAGATGAAAGTCATAAAAGCATATTTGATGTGGCTAAAGGTTCAGGTATGAAAACCTCTACTATTGGAGGCGTAGCAGCTGAAAAAACAAAAAACAAAAAAACTGCCGCAGAAAGCGGAGACGGTAAAGGCAGCGGAACTGTAAGAACATTAAATGTAAATAAACTTGTAGAACATATTACCATCAATAACCAAAATGGAACATTCTCCAAAGAGTATTTAGTACAAGCAGTAAAAGAAGCATTATTAACAGGAGTTGCGGACTTCACAATGGTACAATAATTATGGGATTTCCAATAGCAATAACACCGCCTAATACAGAGCAATTAGCTAGAGGTGCAGCGGTTAATATTTTATACCGATTTGGTATGCAGACGGCAAAGCCATTCAAAATTTCTGATACAATAGGAAGTAATGGTAACCCTGTATTTAATGAGATTGCGGATATTGAAGGTAAGCCTTGGCTTACTACTTTAGGACTTGAATACGGTGGTAAAACATTTGAATTTATCGAATGTATTGTGACGATAAATCAAGAGAAAAACATTATAACAACGGCGTTACAAGGCAGAGATGGAACGATTAAAGAATATATATCAGATGGCGATTATAGCATTACCGTAGATGCTGCGATTAATAATTACCAAGAGATTAGTATTCCACCATTAACGCCTTACTCTATGCCTATTGAATTTACAAACTCATCTTTTGAGTATCCACTTGAAAAATTAAAAGAGTTACAAAGTTTTTTAAAAACGCCTGATTCTTTGAATATTCAGTGTGATTTATTAGAGGTTTTTAAAGTGCGTTCTGTGGTGGTAAAGTCTTTTAATCTTCAACAGGAAACACACAGCAATCGCCAGTCTATTCAGATACAATTATTATCTGATGAGCCTTACGAAATAAAATTAAAACAGGACGAAAATGTTAAGGTTGTGTAGTGATATTACTATTGAAGGAGAAAAAATATGGCAGTTTTATACTGTTGCTAGTTGTCAAATCATAGAAGATATATCCACTTTAACAGACACCTGTGAGTTACAATTGCCTAAAAAAATAAAATGGCAGGAAGCTGTATATAATAATGGGAAACCTCCAGTAAAAAGAGGCGATAAAATAACCGTTCGTTTAGGGTACGATGATGATTTGCAGGTAAGATTTACAGGCTATGTAAGAAGCGTAGATGCAAAAGTACCCATTACGATAAAGTGCGAAGACGGTATGTTTTTATTGAAAACTCAAAAAGCAAAGCCGAAAGCGTTTAAAAATGCTCTATTAAAGGATGTTATTGCTCATCTTTTGGAAGGAACAAAAATAAAATTTAAACTTATAGATGAAGATTTAAAGATTGGAAACTGGAGAATTACGAAACCTACCGTTGCTGATGAATTACAAGAATTAAAGGAAAAGCAAATGCTCAGTTCTTATTTTAGAACTATAAATGGAGAGAGTATTTTGTATGTAGGATTAGCTTACCCTTTTGATAATAGAAAAAAAATAAAATTTGAGCATTCAAAAAATATTATTAGTGAAGAGTTTGAGTATCGCGATAAAGAAGACATTAGGGCTAAGGTAGAAGCGGTTACGTTCAATAAAAAACATAAAAAAACCACCATTGAAATTGGGGACAAAGATGGCGAAGTTATTAAAATAAGAATAGATGGGCTTACAGAAAACGAACTCAAAAAATATGCACAGCAGGCATTAGATAGATATAAACAAACTGGTTTTAAAGGCAGTTTTGAAACTTTTGGACAGCCAGAAGTAAGCAAGTGTGATATGGTAGATATTTTAGCCAGTGACGGTAATCAAGGTGTCTATCTCGTGAAAAAAAATGAAATCTCATTTGGTACAGGGGGTTACCGTCAAAAAATAGAATTAGGCCAGCCTATTTCTCAGAAACCAAGTAAAGGCAGATAATGAAAGAAATTATACAGGCACTAGCGAATACAGGCGATGAAGTGTATGCTAAAATATGCAAAGTAATTTCTGTAAACAATGATGAGAAAACGGCAGATTTAAAACCTTTAGACGGGAGTTCTGACATTCTAGATGCCTACCTAGTAACAGATGATGAAAAGGGAAGTTGTTATTATGAGCCGAAAGTAGGCTCCGTAGTATGTATTGTTTTTGTGAGTAAGGAAATTGGTGTGGTTGTAAGTGCATCGGAATTGGTACAATGGCGATTGAAAATCAAAAATGTAGAACTTAAAATAGATAAAGACGGGTTTCTGCTAAGAAAAGAAAGCGAAACGTTAAGAGCATTGATGGTAGATTTATTACAGGAAATACAAAAAATGAAATTTACCACAAACATGGGACCTACTATTTTATTAGTCAACAAACCTCAATTTATCGCGATTGAAAAAAGATTTAAACAATTTTTAAAAGATGATTAAAAATGCCCCTAAATAAAAATAGACTAAAAGAAAAAATTAAAAATGCTTTAATTTTTGAACAAACAGAGGAAAATAGTTGGAACGATAGTTTAGAAAGGGTTTCTGAAAAATTAGCAACAGCGTTTGTAGAGGAAATTTTAGAATTAAAGGTTACAGTTCCGGCAGGAATAAAAGTGAGTACATCGGGAACATCAGCAGCACAAACGGGAATGACTGTTGAAACTAAAATAGCAGAATTACAATGATACATTTATTACAAGAGCATTTCGGAACCTTGCTAGCAACATTAATTACGGGTTTTGGAGGTTGGTTTTTTGGAAGAAAAAAAGCAGCGGCCGAAGTAGAAGGCTCTCAAATTGAAAATGCCGAAAAACTTTTGGCTTTTTATAAGAATTTGGCTGATGATTTAGGAAAAAGGCTTGAAAATGCAATAAAGGAGTTCAATGATGCTAAATTAATCATCAAAGAACTTGAAGATAAAGTAGAAGCTCTTACCGATGAGCTACGGAAATACAAACAACTCAATGGAAAGTCACTAAGATGAAAGATATTCTAATTAATGAAAATTATGATGTGAGCATAGAAAATGGAGATTTTAAAGTAGGAAATAGTGAGAATCAGCAAGTAGAGATGATTTTGTTTAGCAAACAAGGCGAGTGGAAAACAAGCCCTGAATTAGGTTGTGATATTGAGCGGGCAAAAAATGGATCTATAAGTAGGTTTTTAGAGCGAAAAATAAGAGTACAATTAGATTCCGACGGATTTGAAGTGGAAAAATTAAATATAACTACAGAAGGCATTCAACTCAATGGAAAATATAGGTAATTATAATGTTTATGAAGGGCAAACATGGTTAGATATTTCTATCCATCTTTATGGTAGAGTTGATTATTGCTTCGAGTTAGCAGTATTGAACGGCTTTTCAATAACAGATAATCCTAAAGCGGGAAGCATAATAATATACAACAAGGATAACGAAATTAACAAAGAAGTATTAAGAAGTATGAAGGATAGTGGGACTATTCCCGCTACTGCTCTATCTTCTGCGGATATAGATATTATTACCGAGGCACAGCGAGGAATTGGTTGGATGCAGATTGGTAAAACTTTTAAAGTTAGTAAAAATGTTTAAGAATTTATTTGAAATTATCGCAGAAATCATGGGTTTAAAAGAGGCAAATCCTCATTTAAAACCGATTGATACTACGTCTAAAGTTTCAATATGGCGACAATTCATCGAAGTTGTGAGTTTCGCACATTGGAATATGCAAAATGTGGTAGAACTGCACGGAAAAGAAATAGAAACTAAAATACAAGAACAAAAAATACCCGGTCTGAAATGGTACAGAAACCAAGCTTTGAGATACCAGCACGGATTTTCAGTTATTGAAGACACAGAATTTTTCAAAACCACTCTACAAAAGGAAATTGACGGCGTTTTAACAGATGTTCCGGCAACTGAAGATGAAACAGAGGCATCTAAAAAAATTAAATATTGTTCCGTGAACAAACCAAAAGGAAGCCGTGACATTATTATCAAAATTGCGACAGAAGAAAATAACGAGATTGTTCCGGTTCCACAGGAAGTGCAAGATGGCGTTGAGTATTGGTTCGAGAATCACATACAAGCAGCAGGCGATAATTTGGTATTTATCAACTTCAAACCGGATATTTTGAATTTGAGTATTGAAATATTCGTCAATCCAACGATTATCAACTTATCGGGAATGAATAACGCTGCTAAATATCCTGTGCAGGATGTAATTAAAACACATCTCAAAGCACTACCGTTCAACGGCGAATTAGATGTTCAGAAGTTCGTAGATAAACTTCAGAAAATAGAGGGTGTGGAAAAACTGAAGATTAACAAAATAGAATCTAAATGGATAGTTCCGAGCGGTGGTGATGCGGAAGGTTATGGAATTAGCCAGCCTATTGCGGTGGCAAAAATACCTGAAAGTGGTCATTTCAAAATCACTGATTTTTCAGGAATAACCTATAAAGTTTGGGAAGATGATTAGTGAAAAGAGCTTTGAAATAGATTTTAAAAAGTTGGTGTTGCTGTGGCTTCCAACATTTTTAAGGCAGGTTTTTCTTTTCCGATTGATTTATTGGTTGATTTCACCTGTAGAAAGCATATATGTTGAGTTTCACAAAAGAAGAAAACAAAACTTAATCAAACTCAATCATAATTATCAAGTGTATAGCCTTCGTAAACGATTAAACGATGCTTTTGATAGCGTAGAGCGTAGAATACAAATTGTTTCTGCAAAAAAATATGAAAAACTGTATTTGTTCACAGAGGCAGAAGACGATATAAGAAGGTCTAAAACGCTTTTTTTAGAAGAAGATAAGCCTATTTACTTGTACACAGAAGGCGAGTTGAATAATGAGTACGATTTTATTGTACTCATTCCAAACACGGCAATAGACCAAATAAGAATGAAGGCGGAAATCGACTTTTATAAGTTGAAATCCAAAACCTATAAAATTGAATTTCTATGAATAGAGTACAATAGCGTCCTAAATAAAAAAATAAGAAGGAATTAAAGTAACTCAAAGTATCTTTGAGGTTGTACAACAAAAAAACCTTCTTATGGATTCAAAATTAACATTATTTTCCCAAATCATTTCAAAA